>NZ_JBSXNR010000055.1:0-2502 GCF_056857735.1 Flagellimonas sp. L-11 | reverse complement strand
CACCATGGAGGGCAATACGCCAAAAGTGGAAAGCGTGGTCTGTGCGTTGGATTGCGGGATCGTTATCAATCCCGACGCGGCGGCCAATATGGCCGAAGGAGCCATTGTTGACGGTGTCGGCAATGCGATGTACGGCAACCTATCCTTTACGGACGGTAAGCCCGATCAGAACAATTTTGACAGTTATAAGATCATACGCCATTCCGAGACACCAAAAAATATTGAAGTCCATTTTGTGCAAAATGAAATTGACCCCACGGGCTTGGGCGAACCACCATTTCCCCCAGTGTTTGGAGCTTTGGCCAATGCCATTTATAAGGCGACGGGAAGAAGGCATTACCATCAGCCCTTTGCAACCGACAAACCACCTTTGGTGGGATAGCGGAAAAGTTGAATTTGATTGAAAACAATAGATGAATTGTTCCTTTACCCTTTATAAATGGAAAAACAACATAGTACAAAAATCAATAGGCGTTCCTTTATAACAAGCTCGGCCATGGCCGGAGGAGGGCTGATTTTGAGTTTCAATTGGTTGGCCTCTTGTAAGTTGACCCCGGAAGAAGTGGATAAACTGCCCGAGGAATGGTTCAAGATCAATGGTTTTTTGAAAATAGGGGACAATGGTCTTGTCACCATTATGTCGCCCAACCCGGAAGGAGGGCAGAATGTGAAGACTTCCATGCCCATGATCGTGGCCGAGGAACTTGGCGTGGACTGGAAGGATGTCATCGTGGAACAGGCCCCATTGGATACCGAGGCCTTTTCCTTCCAGTTTATCGGTGGAAGCCAGGCGATTCGCAGGGGCTGGAACGGACTCAGGACCGCGGGGGCCTCTGCCAGACAAATGCTCAGGGAGGCCGCAGCGGCACAATGGCAGGTGCCGGTGTCGGAAATCAGCACGGAAAGCGGGGTCTTGCACCATAGGTCAAGTGGTAAATCCGCCGGATATGGGGATATGGCCTCTTCAGCGGCCCAAATACCCGTACCTGAAGACATCAAGCTCAAGGATATCGCTGACTTTAAAATTATAGGTACTTCACAAAAAAATGTGGATGGCTTGGACATTGTTACCGGAAAACCGTTGTTCGGGGTCGATATCCAACAGGACAATATGCTCATCGCGATGATCCTGCATCCTCCCGCTTTTGGTCTCCAATTGAAATCAATGGACGGATCGGCAGCCAAGGGCATGCCCGGCATCAAGGATGTTTTTACCGTTAAGGTGCTCCATGATGACTATGTCAGACAACATTTTGATACCTGTACCTTTCTTGAGGTCGTTGCCATTGTGGGGAATTCCACATGGGAAGTAATGAATGCCAAGAAGGCCGTGGAGGCCGAATGGGAGCCTTTTGAAACCTATACCGAAGAGCGGGTGCCTTATGGTGGTTCCCAGACTACATTGACCATTCCCTCCGGCTTGGAAAATAGTACGGACCATGTAGAGCTCATGGAAAAAATGGCTGCTCAAAAAAGCACACAGGTCCGAAAAGATGGTGATCCCGAATCAGTTTTCCAAACAGCCGATAAGGTCATTGAGAGAACTTACACCGCTCCCTTTCTTGCACATAACTGTATGGAACCCATGAACTTTTTTGCCCATGTCACCAACGATAGGGCAAGGCTCAAAGGACCGCTGCAAAAACCGGAGCTTACCGAACAGGCCTTATCTGGACGCCTTGGCATACCTGTGGAAAACATAGACATACAAATGACCCGTTTGGGAGGCGGGTACGGACGACGGTCCTATGCCCATTGGCTCATTGAAGCGGCGCTCATATCCCAACAGGTCAAAGCTCCCGTAAAGCTCATTTATAGCCGAGAGGATGATATGACGGGAGGCATTTATCGGCCAATGTACCAAGCCAAATACAGGGCAGCCCTGGATGCAAACAACAATCTTGTCGCCTTTCATGTCAATGCAGGGGGCATTCCAGAGAGTCCGTTGTATGCCAACCGTTTTCCTGCCGGAGCCGTGGATAATTACTTGGCGGAAAGCTGGTCCGTGGATTCGAACATTACGATAGGCTCCTTTAGGGCGCCCCGTTCCAATTTTATGGCCAGTGCGGAACAATCATTTTTGGACGAAGTGGCCGAGGCTGCGGGCAAAGACCCGATTGCATTCCGGTTGGAGCTTTTGGATCGGGCCAGGACAGACCCTGTTGGGGAAAACAACGATTACGATCCAGACCGTTATGCGGGCGTGCTTCGATTGGTAAGGGAGAAGAGTAACTGGAATGCCACTTCCAATGGGAACAGGGGCGTTTCGGCCTATTTCTGCCATAACTCCTATGCTGCACATGTTCTGGATCTGGAAATAAAGGACGGAAAGCCAGTGGTTCAAAAAGTGACCTGTGCGGTGGATTGTGGTATCGTGGTCAATCCGGATGCCGCCGCCAATTTGGCCGAGGGAGGTATTGTGGACGGCATAGGCAATGCCCTGTATGGGGAATTGACCTTTGAGGACGGCGTTCCGCAAAAATCCAATTTTGATGCATACCG
>NZ_JBSXNR010000054.1:0-40698 GCF_056857735.1 Flagellimonas sp. L-11 | reverse complement strand
AGGTCATCATAACTGGGTGGAAGAAGGCTCAACTGGTCCTGGTCATTGGTCTTCCATACTACTTTTCGGCTCATAACTAAAGTTACGATCCCTTTCAGTTTTAAACAAAAAAAAGAGACTGCCTTTTTAGACAGCCTCTTTCAACATCAAAACGAACAACTCTTTATCAGTTGGGCATTACAACATCCTCAATAATATGGATCACTCCATTCGAGGCAACGACGTCTGTTTTGGAAATTTTACTCCAATTTCCCTGGGCATCTTCTAAATAGATACCGTCGTCCTTTTTCATAGCAGTTAATTTCCCACCGTTCAAGGTTGCAAGTTCTGCTTTTCCATTTCCCTGGGTCAATGCAGCTGCCACGTCGGTAGCCATTAATTTGCCCGACACCACGTGATAGGTTAAGATAGCCGCAAGTTTTTCCTTGTTTTCCGGTTGTAATAGTGCGTTCAAGGTTTCAGAATCAATTTTGGCAAAACCTGAATTCACAGGAGCGAATACCGTGAAAGGACCATCACCCTTCAAGGCTCCCACAAGATCAGCCGCTTTTAGTGCGGTCACCAAGGTTGAGAAATCATCTACCGAAACAGCAATGTCCACAATGTCTTGGGATTTTTGTGCACTAGTGTCTTGGGTTGAAAATAATAAAGCACAAGTGGCTAAAGCAAAGATTAATTTTTTCATTTTTTCTGATTTAAATTTTCAATGATTATTGTTTTTAAAGCGCTTTCAATTATTATTTACACATGGTTTGGGCAAATGGATGAGCACCGTAGTTTTTTATCATATCTTTAACACTGGCAATGAAGAACAGTTTTGAAGACCATGAGGTAATCGCCCGCTTAAATTCGGGTGACGACAAGGCCCTCTACCAGCTATACGACAAATATTCCGGAGCACTGTTCGGAGTAATTCTTCGCATGTGCCGTGATAAAGACAAGGCTGAAGACCTGCTACAGGAAACTTTCATAAAAATTTGGAAAAACATAGCAGCCTACGATGCCTCAAAAGGCAGATTTTATACTTGGGCCTACAGAATTGCACGCAACACAACGTTAAATTCAATGCGAACTAAGAACAAGCTCATCCAAACGGATGATTTAAGTGTATATGATACTAAGGAGGTTAACGAAGAGTTACCCAATTATACGGAACTTAAAGGTTCCATAAAAGCCCTTGAACCTCATCACCAAAAAGCTATTGCATTGGTGTATTATAGCGGTTATACCCATAAACAAGCACACAAGGCAATGGGAGTGCCATTGGGCACCTTTAAGTCCTACATTAGGCAAGCACTAAAACAATTGCGCGAAACGTACACGAATATGTTGGTTTATATTTGGGTCGTTTTAGAATCAATGGCATGATGGAAAAGAAAAAGATATTGGAAGAAGGACTTCTAGAGCTTTATCTGACCGGAGAGCTTTCAGAAGAATTGACCACTGCTGTGGAAGATGCCCTGAAGCAAGATGAATCGCTCAAGGAGCATTTTGATGTGTTGGAAGCAGATTTCGAACGCATGGGTATGGAACAGGCCATAACTCCGCCATTAATTGTAAAAGAAAGAATAAAAAACGTCATCCGTCAACCAGAGATAAAAAAAACAAGTTGGTTGCCCCTATCGATTGCGGCCGGATTTGCATTGGTTTTTGGCCTAAGTACGTTTTGGCTCTATGTGAAATGGCAAGATGCCGAAAGCGATCTAAACACACTTCAATTGCAAACCAGCCAATTACAGCAGCAAGTGGATGAACTGGAATCCGAGTTCAGGCTCACCGCCAATCGTTTGGAGAACATCAATAATCCAGATGTGGTTCCTTTGGTACTCTATGGTAACCAAAAAGCGCCCAACGGCAAGGCCATAGCTTTCATCAACCATAAAAGTCAACTGGTATTTGTCAACCCCAAAGGATTACCCGTATTGCCCAAGGATAAAACCTATCAAATGTGGAGCGATGTCAATGGAGAAATGATCAATATGGGCGTTGTACCCACCGATAAAGAGTTAGTAACCTTAAAATATATCGAAAACGCGGAATCGCTAAACCTGACCGTAGAACCTGCTGGCGGTAGCGAACACCCAACAGTTGAGGAACTAATTTCCAACGTTATCATATAATCCAAAAGGACAAGTGGGACATTGGCCCAAGAATCAAATTCTTTTCGGCAATGTCCCACCTTCCGGACTAGAATCCATAAAAGTCAAGAAACCTCACCCAACCATTTCTGGTTGCATGTTCCAGTTTTCGTTGCCCAAGAGCACTTGGTCAAAATCTATACCTTCAATCGGCTTTAAGGTTTGGCGTGCTGCATTCCATTCTATTTTCCTTCCCAATTTCCAGGATAAACCTGCCATGTGGGCAGAAATAGCTTCATCAAAACCTTCTTTGATGCCGCAGCTTACGTTTCCACCATTTTTAATAACACTTAACCATTCCCTCATGTGCAAAAAGGTGGAATCTACACGAACTCCATCAATATAGGTCCACATTAGGCCTTTATCAGCAAAGTACTGCGATGTTGCCGATGATACGGCATCTGTTGCATTCGCTGCTGGGTCGTATTGGTAGATAGGTACGTCAGGTCTCATTTTTTCCATTTCCAGCATATCGGCATATCGGGTAGACGCCCCATCGGGCCAAACCGTTAATCTATTGCCCAGTTCCATAGTCGCATCGTGCCCCATTAAAATGGTAGGTCTATTGAATCCGTTACCCAAAGTTGCACTATAGCAAAAGGTCATCCCTTTTTCCTTGCCCTTGGTTTGACTGCTTCCCGTGCTATAATCGGGAAACTCCATGTTCACTTGGATCACATCGGGAACATTACGGCCATCGTTATGGGTATAAATTCCACCTGAAGCACTTACCGAAGCTGGAATTCCCATATTGAGGACGCAGTTCAAGCGGTCGTAATCGTGGGTCAACAAATCTCCAGATAGTCCAGAACCATAGGCCCACCATTTACGCCATCTGAAAAAGTGGTTTTTGTTGAACGGTACCTTTGGTGCCGACCCCAAGAATTGTTCCCAATCAATGGTATCGGGACTGGCTTTTTCGTGGATATCGTAGTTCCATGCCCCGTTGTCGTCGTTCCTGTTTGTGTTTGTCTGGATCAAGGACACATGCCCCAGCGTTCCTTTTTCCACAATGTCGCGGGCCGTGCCAAAACTCAAGGTTTGCCTATGTTGGTGTCCTACTGCAAAAACCGCATCGGATTTTTCGGCGGCCTCGCGCAAGGCATAGGTCTCACCAATAGTATGTGTCATGGGTTTTTCTACATATACATGCACATTATTGTTCAATGCTTCGATGGACATGGGAGCATGCCAGTGGTCCGGGGTAGCGATTACCACGGCATCCACTTCGCCACTTTGGATCATATCCTTGTAGGTCAAATATCTTTTTATTTGATTATCGTCCGTCGAGAACGAATTAATGAATTTTTCGGCTCGTACATCGAATATATCACAAATACCGACCAACTTTACATTGAGCCGTTCTTGTTTCTCAAAATCTTCCAACCTTTTATTGTTCGGGTCTTCTTCGGCTTCCAAACGCATTTCTTCTTTCCATTCGTCCGTAGCAAAGCCCAATGCCCTGGTCAATTGTTCCCCTCGGATACCAAAGCCTATAATTCCGATTCGAACAGGTTCACCGCCAATACCTGGAACTGCAGGAGGCAATGATGGCTTTATATTAAGTTGTTCCAATATTTCCGAGCGTTTATTCCTCGACCCTACAGAGGTTGCCGCTCCTGCCCACCATACAGCTCCGAGTATGGGCAGGCCTCCCAATCCTAGTAAAAGGTCTCTTCTAGTCCATTTCATTGTTCCTGAGTTTTAAGTTTGTACTTTCTAAGGTAATCCAGACCAAAGTATTTGCCTGTTGGTAGTTGGTAAATCACAATACAGGCCACAAGTTCAATCAAATTCTTATTGATCAACCAGTAGTTTCCTTCTGCGTTCATTTGTGTTAAACCAGGAAATGGCGGATGGGCCAAGAAATACAATGCCAGTAGACCAATGCCCACAATGGCCCCGATTTTTTCGAAGATTCCAAGGGTAAAGGTGACCCCTACCACCATAAGGGCAATAATGTTCAAAGTGTCCACCCAACCTATGGTTGCATCGCCGATCAACATGGTAAAAAACCACTCAAAAGGTCCTTGCGCGGTTGCCAAATACCCAAACGATGTCCATTCGGGATTGTACATCTTCACCACACCTTCAAATAAAAAGTGCCACCCGATAAAAATACGAAGCAGGGTAACACTTGCTTTCAGTTTATTTTGATTTTGGTCCATAGTTATATAGTTAATTGCAAACAATCGTTGCTTCTGATATGTTTTAGAAATCAAGAATTGGGAAATGACACATCTGATCTTCTTTTATTTTGAAGTACTAAAAGTACCCAACACCACCACCAAATACCATGACGAATGTCATTTTTAAGGGTTGATCATATTGTCTGTGTTTAAAAACAATAAAATCGCGACTCTTAATAAGTGCCGCTAACAAATGAAAGTATGTTGAGAAGACATACCAAGCTGCGCAAGGCATGGCAAGTGCATTAAAGAATTACACGCTGGATGATAAAAATAATATTGCCCCTAAGCAAGACCCTTAGGCTGGCTCACCGAACAAATCGTAATCCGATGCGTCCGTAATTTTGATGTTGACAAAGTCTCCGATTTTCACATAGTGTTTTGTAGCATCAATAAGCACTTCGTTGTCTACATCGGGGGAATCAAATTCCGTGCGGCCCACAAAATGGTTCCCTTCCTTTCTATCGATGATACAACGGAAGGTTTCCCCGATTTTCTCTTGGTTGAGTTCCCAAGAAATTTGGGACTGGATTTCCATGATAATATTGGCGCGCTCTTGTTTCACCTCTTCGGGAACATCGTCCTCCAAATTATAGGCATGGGTATTCTCCTCATGACTGTACGTGAAACAACCCAAACGTTCAAAGCGCATTTCTTGGACCCATTGTTTCAGGGTTTCAAAATCCTCTTTGGTTTCACCGGGGTAACCAACGATCAATGTGGTTCGGATAGCCATTTCGGGAACGGCTTCCCTAAAGTCTTTCAACAGCTTTGTGGTTTTGGTCTGGGTGGTACCACGTCGCATACTTTTAAGTATGGAATCCGAAATATGTTGAAGCGGTATATCGATGTAATTACAAATCTTGGGCTCGTTGCGCATCACTTCCAAAACATCCATGGGGAAACCTGTAGGAAATGCATAGTGCAAACGAATCCATTCAATCCCCTCGACTTTGGCCAATGCCTGAAGCAATTCTGCCAAGTTTCTTTTCTTATAAAGGTCAAGACCGTAATAGGTAAGGTCTTGTGCAATTAAAATGAGTTCTTTGACCCCATTGGCAGCCAACTTTTCAGCCTCGGCCACCAAATCTTCAATAGGTGTGCTCCTGTGCTTGCCTCTCATTAATGGAATCGCACAGAACGAACATGGTCTATCGCAACCTTCGGCAATTTTAAGATAGGCATAGTTTTTAGGTGTAGTGGTCAAACGCTCACCAATCAACTCGTGCTTGTAATCGGCACCAAGCGCTTTCAACAAATTGGGAAGGTCACTGGTCCCAAAATACTCATCCACATTGGGAATTTCTTTCTCCAAATCCGGTTTATAACGCTCGCTCAAGCAGCCGGTCACAAAAACCTTATCAACATCCCCAGCTTCTTTGCGCTGTACGTAGTCCAAAATGGTGTTGACACTTTCTTCCTTGGCATTCGCAATAAATCCGCAGGTGTTGATCACCACAACATTGCCTTCCTCTTCGTGTGCCACATCTTTGTTGTTGGCACGCAATTGTCCCATCAACACTTCGGAGTCGTAGACATTTTTGCTACAACCCAAGGTCACTACATTGATTTTGTTCTTTTTGAGCGATTTTGTACGCATATTTCCTATAAATGGAGTGCAAAAATACAATAACGCAAAGCATTACAATCACATTAGTGTATAATTTTAGCGGTAGTATATCTTGTAGTAATTAGGTAAAAGCAATACTAAGCTTGTTAATCCCGATAGTCTTCTGGCATTTTTCGGGCCTTGGTCAGCTCTTCAAAAGCTTTGCCTATTCGCAACAAATGGGCTTCGGAAAATGGCTTTCCGATAAAAGTCATGCTTTCAGGCTCGCCATCAGCTTTATACCCCATCGGAACGGTCAAAGCGGGATATTCTGCCACGGCAGCATAGCCTGCGTGGTAATTGTTGATACTCAACACGGCATCAAGCTGCTTTTCTTCCATTATTTTGAAGAACGCCCTACCTGATTCCCTCAAATCTTGCTTTATTTTTTCGAATTGTTCTGCCGTGGTTGAATCGGCCAAAATACCATCAAAACGTGCTTGCCCGTAGGGTATTCTAACCAAAGAATCTTGATTGTTGAATGTGACCACATCTTCTACCGATGCCACTCTTACGGCGTCCCTATCTTTCACCTCTGCGTTTAAATAAGCAGGTAAATCCTCTTTCATATCCAAATTCAACAGCGTAGTGAAACCTTCCAAAGGAATACTTTCTGCTTCAAATGCAACTATTTGGGCACCCGCTTCTCGCAAAGCTTGCACATTGGCAGCATAAATGGAGTCCCCCTCCATAAAGTTCGTCATCACTCCAAGACGAATTTCATTGAGGGGCTCAGGGCTCATCCAAGCGGATAAAATGCCTGATTTTTCGGTACTTACCGATTTATAATCGGCTTCGTCCTTGCCCAACATGGCATCCAAAAGGATGGCGTTATCGGTTACATTTTTGGTCATGGGACCTGGGGTGTCCAAGGTACTGGAGATAGGCACGATTCCCGTTCTGCTCAATAGACCTATGGTCGGTTTTAAACCAACCACGGAATTCTGACTGGATGGCGAAAGTATGCTCCCAGAAGTCTCGGTTCCCACCGCACCTACTGCATAATTGGCAGCGGTGGATGTTCCGCTGCCCGCACTGGAACCTCCCGTATCAAAAATCCTTCTTCCGTAGGGGTTCAAGGTTTGTCCACCAACCGCACTTTGACCATTGGGACAACCGTCACATAGAAAATTGGCCCATTCACTTAGGTTTACCTTGCCTAAAATAAGAGCGCCCTTTTGTTTTAAGCGCTTTACGATAAAAGCATCATCGGTCTGGTTTTCTTTGAGAACAATGGCACCTGCGGTGGTTTTCATTTCGGCTGTTCCGATATTATCCTTCAATAAAATGGGCATACCGTAAATGGGATGATGCGTCTCCTTGCTTTCATCCAATTGGCGGGCTTCTTCAAGGACATTTGGATTCAATGCAATTATGGTGTTTAAGGTGGTTTTGTTGGGCAGTTCGTAGGTATAAATTCGGTGCAGGTAGAACAACACCAAATCTTCGTAGGTGAACGTTCCTGCATCAATATGGTTTTGAATGGTTGGGATATCCTGTTCCAAAACCAAAGGTTTCATTTTTTCGTATTGCGCTTCGGTGAACCGGGACACTTCATCATACAGAGGCAAAAAAACCTCGTTCTTGTCTAACACTTTACTTTGGATGAATTTATAGCGCATCCTCTTGTTCTCGTGCTCTGCATTGGCAGCAACCTCAGCGGAATCGTTATAGGGTGTCCAAAGGACAACCTCTTCCTTGGGTTCCGCATTTTTATCTTTACAGGAAATGAATCCGATCAGTAAAAAGGCACATAGAAAATATCTGAACATGATTTTATATTTTGAAAAATGAATCGACAAATTCATATTTATTGAACACTTGAAGATCCTCGATCCCTTCACCTACACCAATATATTTTACGGGGATCTGAAATTGGTCGGAAATTCCGATGACAACCCCACCCTTTGCTGTTCCGTCCAACTTGGTTACGGCCAAACTGGTTACTTCGGTGGCCTTGGTAAATTGTTTGGCCTGTTCAAATGCGTTCTGTCCCGTAGATCCGTCCAGCACCAAAAGCACCTCGTGAGGCGCGTCGGGGACCACTTTTTGCATTACGCGCTTCACTTTGGAAAGCTCGTTCATTAGATTGACCTTGTTGTGCAGACGTCCTGCGGTATCCACCAAAACCACATCGGCATTTTCTGCCACCGCCGAACTCAAGGTATCAAATGCCACAGAGGCAGGGTCGCTGCCCATTTTTTGTTTTACAATAGGGACATCTACCCGCTTGGCCCAAACCTCCAATTGATCTATGGCGGCGGCTCGGAAGGTATCGGCTGCCCCCAGCACCACTTTCATTCCTTTATTTTTAAACTTATGGGCCAATTTACCAATGGTGGTTGTTTTACCCACACCGTTTACGCCAACAACCATAATTACATAGGGCTTTTTGTCTTGGGGCACGGTAATTTCGGTATCCTCGCCCGAATTGGTCTCAGAAAGCAAACCTGCTATTTCCTCACGTAAAATGGTATTGAGTTCATCGGTACCCATGTATTTGTCGCGGGACACACGTTGTTCGATTCGGTCTATTATTTTAAGCGTAGTATTTACGCCTACATCGGAAGTTACCAAAACCTCTTCCAGGTTATCCAATACTTCATCATCCACTTTGGATTTACCTGCAACGGCCTTGCCCAGTTTACCAAAAAAACTGGTTTTGGATTTTTCGAGCCCCTTGTCCAAGGTCTCTTTTTTATCCTTTGAAAATATATTTTTGAATAGACTCATCCTGTGTTCTTTGCTAATGGTCAAAGATAGGAAAGTAAGGGGAGTTTTGTTAATACAAAATTTGATCGGGACGGATTACCCTTATGGTTGTAGTAGAGGTTGGTAAAATACAAAATCAAGAAAATAAAAAAAGCCGCTAAAAAGCGGCTTCTATAGTGTGCAAGGAAGTTTTTCCTTATTTGCTGTTCAACCAGTCATTTACCATTTCTGGTGGCATTACAGACTCTACAAAAGTGTAAGCTCCAGTTTTTGGGGATTTTACCATTTTGATGGCCTTTGTCAATCTTTTGGATGATGACTGAAGCGTTGCTACTGTTTTCTTTGCCATGGTTTATATTTTTTTGCTCTTTACTTTGTAAAAAGCTATTACTTAATTTCTTTATGAACGGTCATACGCTTAAGGATAGGATTGTACTTTTTAATCTCCATCCTATCTGGCGTGTTTTTCTTGTTCTTTGTGGTAATATATCTAGAAGTACCTGGCATACCAGATTCTTTGTGTTCTGTACACTCTAAAATTACCTGAACCCTATTTCCTTTCTTTGCCATTGTATTGTACTTATAATGCTTTTACAACTTACTTTTTGGAATTGATTTCCTTCAAGACAGCAGAGATTCCTTTCTTGTTGATGATTTTCAACCCACGGGCAGAAACGTTCAAGGTTACCCAACGATCTTCCTCCGGAATATAAAATCTCTTCTTGGAGATATTCGCATCGAACCTCCTTTTGGTCTTATTGATAGAAAAGGAAACGTTGTTTCCAAACATCACCTTTTTTCCTGTTACTTCACAAACTTTAGACATCTCCCTAACTATTTGAGTGATTTTATTGAGGCTGCAAATTTATACCATTTTAATGGGACGTACAAAAATCTTTTTCAGAAATTTAAAATTTCTTTGTACAAGAGCTCAAAAGCCTTGTTTACAGACTTTTTGACGACCCTTTCCCTGTGCTTGCCCATCACAAATTTTTGGGCAAAAGTAGCCTTTGGTGTGCTTATTCCTATGTAAACGGTTCCAACATCGGCATCGGAATCACCTTTGGTGGGCCCTGCGTTGCCCGTAGTGGCAATCGCAAAATCGGTTTCCAGCTTTTTCTTCACATTATTGGCCATGGTCATGGCAACTTCTTCGCTGACCACGGAATGTTTATCTATAAGTTCTTGTGGCACTTCCAACAATCTTACTTTCATCTCGGTGGCATAGCACACTATACTTCCCTTAAAATAATTGGATGCTCCCGGAACTGCGGTAATTCTTTCTGCAATACTGCCGCCCGTAAAACTTTCGGCCGTGGACAATGTCATTTTTTTATTGGTCAACAAAGTACCGATTTGTTTCTCCACTCGTCCATCTTCCTCCTCCTCACCATAAATGATATCACCGATCAAAGGATACAACTTTTTGACCTGTTCCTCTATGCCGGCCATTAAGGCTTCTTTATCCGCTCCTTTGGCAGAAAGCCGCAACCTTACGCTCCCAAGATTAGGCAAGTAGGCAAACTTTATAAAAGATGGCAGGTCATTCTCCCAATCCTCCAGTTTTTCCGCCACGGCACTCTCTCCCATACCATAGGTCATAATGGTTTTATGAACAATATGGGGACGTTCGTATGCTTCAACAATTTTGGGCAATACGGATTTGGTGATGAGATTTCTCATCTCATAAGGTACACCTGGAAGTGAAACAAAGGCGGTCTTCCCTTTTTTTATCCACAAGCCAGGAGCGGTACCAAATTCGTTGTGCAGCACCGTAGCCTTGGATGGAACCATGGCTTGCTCCCTGTTCAAATCCGAAATTGGGGTTGTAATATATTTTTTGAAAAGCTCTTCAATGTGAGACAATACTGAATCGTCCCGGACCAGTTCATCATCAAAGAATTCACAAAGGGTATGCTTGGTGACATCATCCTTTGTGGGCCCCAAACCACCCGTAATGATGACCACCGAAGAGCGCTCTCCTGCTTCTTTTAAAGATTTGAGTATATGTTCCCTATCGTCCTGTACGGAAGTAATTTGATAGACCGAGACTCCAATTTTGTTGAGTTCTTTGGATATGAACGCTGAATTGGAATCTACAATCTGGCCAATGAGAATTTCATCCCCAATGGTAATTATTTCGGCTTGCATCTATAAATTGAAGTCGTTTTTTAGTTCGGTGACCACTTGGAGCACATCCTTTTTAAGGATGGGGAATTTTTCCTCAATCTCCTCCATACTGCCTGCTGTTTTGCCTAAGGTTTCTATTTCGAGCGCCTTGGCCCTTGTTTGCTCCATGCCCAAAATATCCACATTGGGCTTAATTTTGTGCGCTAGCTTGTATATGTTTTCGTAGTCCTTACAGCTGATTGCCTTTTCAAGGCTTTCCAAATCTTCCGGGACTTCTTCCAAAAACACAGAAATTACGGAGGTAATGAAATCCTCATCACCTTCGGCCATTTCATTTATTTTATCGAGATTGTAAATCATTATCTTACATTAATATCAAACAGTTGCTCTCCTTCCAATGTACCGACAAGGTAGTCATTTGGGCTTACTTTACCAACACCGGCAGGTGTACCTGTAAAGATAATATCGCCCTTTTTCAGCATAAAATACGTAGATACATACGCTATAATTTCATCTATTTTCCACAGCATTAAAGAGGTATTCCCTTCTTGCATTTTTTCCCCATTTTTTGACAATGTAAAATTTAGATTGTCCAAATCTTTAAATTTACTTTTGGACAACCACTTGCCCACCACGGCCGCTCCATCAAATCCTTTGGCCTTTTCCCAGGGCAATCCTTTGGATTTTAATTTGGATTGAAGGTCTCTTGCCGTAAAATCTATTCCCAGACCAACTTCATCATAATATTTATGGGCAAATTCTTTGGAAACATGTTTTCCCACTTTTTTGATTTTCACCAAGACCTCTACTTCATAATGTACATCTTGAGAAAATTCGGGGATATAAAAATCTTGCTCTTTGGGCAAAATAGCAGAATCGGGCTTTATAAAAACCACAGGTTCATCCGGACGCTCGTTGTTCAATTCATCAATATGATCAACGTAATTACGTCCTATACAAATCAGCTTCATAATCTGTTATGGGGGTTAACGCTTCTTATCTTAAAATTTATTGTTGAGCTTGCTCAACTTTATTTGGGTAAGTACTTTTTTGGTGTACAGCGGGAAGTCGGCGTTCAAAATCCAACCAAAATATCCTGGTTCTTTTTCCATGACCTCATCCACCGTTTTTCCTTTGTGCTTTCCGAAGGAAAAAATAGGGTTGTCATTTTCGTCCACACCGATAAAACCTGCAAAATCAAGATTTTGCTTTCGGGTAGTGAACTCCGATAGTTTTTTAACATCGTTTTCCAGTTCAGGGTATCTTTCCAACTGTGCGAGTAAAACTTCATAAGTGGCCATGGTATCGGCTTCGGCACTGTGAGCGTCGTCCAAATTCTTATCACAATAGAATTTGTAAGCTGCCTCCAAAGTTCGTTTTTCCATTTTATGGAAAATGGTCTGCACATCTACGGAGACCATACTCTTCATATCAAAATCCACATCGGCCCGGAGCATTTCTTCCGCCAACAAGGGAATATCGAACCTGTCGGAATTGAAACCTGCCAAATCACTATCACGGATCATGGCATAAATGTCTTTGGACAACTGCTTAAAAGTGGGCTCGTTGGCCACTTTTTCATTGGAAATTCCATGAATGGCCTCA
The DNA here is from genome assembly GCF_056857735.1 of Flagellimonas sp. L-11. Lineage (NCBI taxonomy): Bacteria > Pseudomonadati > Bacteroidota > Flavobacteriia > Flavobacteriales > Flavobacteriaceae > Flagellimonas > Flagellimonas sp. L-11. The sequence continues at coordinate 28,315 of NZ_JBSXNR010000054.1, read as the reverse complement.
GATTCTGCCGGAATCGGCATTTCCGGGTTCACCAACCATGTCTTACTTTCCTTGTTTCCATTGGGAAAAACCTTTAGGATGGATATTTCAACTATCCTGTCTTTTGCAACGTTGGTTCCCGTGGTCTCCAAATCAAAAAAGCAGATAGGTTTAGTCAATTGTAATTGCATGTGGGACTTTTTAAATAAAATTCACTGGGCTTCTAAATTAAGAATAGTGAAAAGAATATGAACGGTTTTGCGTTATATTTCCCTGTTTATGTCCCAAGCTTCCAAATAATCGGCTACGGCTTTTACAAACATACCCCCCAAGGCACCATTTACAACACGGTGGTCGTAACTGTGCGATAGATACATTTTACTGCGGATTCCGATATATTCGCCTTGATCGGTTTCGATGACCGATGGCATCTTTCTTATGGCGCCCAAAGCAAGGATTCCCACTTGTGGTTGATTGATGATGGGCGTTCCGAAAACACTTCCGAAGGAACCGACATTGGTTACCGTGTAGGTGCCATCTTTTACCTCATCGGGCTTCAACTGATTATTTCTAGCTCTACTGGCAAGATCGTTCACGGTTTTGGCCATGCCTACCAAGTTCAATTGATCGGCATTTTTGATTACCGGAACAATCAAATTGCCATCGGGCAGGGCCGCTGCCATACCTAAATTGATGTTTTTCTTTTTAATGACCTTGTCCCCATCCAACGATATGTTCATCATTGGATATTTTTTCAAGGCCATGGCCACGGCTTCCATAAATATGGGCGTAAAGGTCAGTTTTTCCCCTTCGCGTTCTTGGAAAGCATTTTTTACCTTGTTTCTCCAGTTCACCACATTGGTCACATCCACTTCCACAAAACTTTGTACGTGTGCTGAGGTGGATACACTCTCGACCATGTGATGGGCGATCAGTTTGCCCATTCGGGTGAGCGGAATTACCTCATCTCCTGCACCTACTTGAACTTTGGATTCTTTTGGTTTGTCCGCGACCGTTTCTTTTGGCGCTATGGGCGTTGCCGCTTTTTCAGTCTTGACTTCTTGCTGTGGTGTTGCTTCTACTTTGGTTTCGTTTCCATTGGAACGGTTTTCCAAATAGGCCATAATATCGTTCTTGGTGACCCTGCCTTCTTTTCCCGTTCCAACAATGGCCTCCAATTCGTCCATGGAAACATTTTCTTCCTTGGCAATATTCTTCACCAAAGGTGAATAGAATCGTTCCGAATTTGAAAAATCGGGTGCTGGGGAGGAAACAGATTCTTTCACCCCTGCCATTTGGGCTTCCAATTCCCTTGCTGGCACTTCTGCTGGTTCCTCTACCACCATTTCGTCATCGGTACTGTCATCCGCTACATGGTCAGCTTCACCTTCTATTTGGATTACGGCGACCACTTCACCAACTTTTATGACATCATCTACTTCGAACCGCTTTTCCAACAACACGCCATCCACTTCACTGGGAACTTCGGAATCCACTTTATCGGTGGCAATTTCAAAGATGGCCTCGTCCATCTCAATGGTATCGCCCACTTCCTTCAACCAGTTGGTCAAGGTAGCTTCTGCGACACTTTCTCCCATTTGCGGTAATTTCAATTCAAATTTTGACATATTCGTATTTATCAAAGTGATTTTGATTTGTATTTTACAAAAATACTAAAGAAATCGACTTATTTTTGACTTATGTTTATTTAATTCGCTTTGATCGAGCTTTCAAAAGGCACCCTATTGATGATGCTTCTTCCCAAAGTTACCTCGTCTGCATATTCCAATTCATCCCCGACCGAGATACCTCTGGCAATCGTGGAAGTTGTAACTTCCAGTCCGTCCAATTGTTTATAAATATAAAAATTAGTGGTGTCGCCCTCCATGGTTGAACTCAGGGCCAATATCAATTCTTTTACAACTCCATTCTTCACCTTATTGACCAACGATGCTATGGTAAGGTCTTGTGGCCCCATACCTTCCATGGGAGATATTTTACCCCCCAGCACATGGTACAACCCATTGTACTGCGATGTATTCTCAATGGCCATTACATCCCTGATATCTTCCACCACACAGACTATGGTTTCGTCCCGTTTGGGATTGGCGCAGATTTCGCACACTTCGGTATCGGAAATATTGTGGCAGTTTTTACAAAAATTGACCTCGCTCTTCAATTTTAGCAAGGCATGTGCCAAGAGTTCGGTTCTTTCTTCGGGCTGTTTTAGCAGGTGCAATACCAACCGTAATGCTGTTCGCTTACCGATTCCCGGCAATTGCGACATTTCGTAAACTGCATTTTCCAATAGCTTCGATGAAAATTCCATAGCATCAATTCTATTACAAAATTACGATTTTACCTTTACCAATTTACTTTCGTATTTTGCAAATCAAATTGCAAATATGACAGCCACACAAATTCTGTTGCTTATAGGTGCCTATTTCATGGTGCTCATCCTTATTTCTTACTTTACTGGTAAAAACGATTCCAACGCCGATTTTTTTAAGGCCGGCAAGCAATCCCCATGGTATGTTGTTGCCTTTGGAATGGTAGGTGCCTCGCTATCGGGTGTAACTTTTATATCGGTTCCTGGATGGGTGGGAGATAGCCAATTGACCTATATGCAGGTGGTTCTTGGGTATCTTTTTGGCTATTTTGTAGTGGCATTTGTATTGTTGCCCCTGTATTACAAACTGAACCTCACCTCTATTTACGAGTATTTGCTTGATCGTTTTGGAAAAGTAAGCCACCGTACCGGGGCGTTTTTCTTTTTTATATCCCGGGTTTTGGGTGCCGCTTTCAGATTATATTTGGTCGCCATCGTTTTACAGCAATTTGTTTTTGATGACCTTGGGGTTCGTTTTGAGTTTACGGTGGTCATTTCCATTGTATTGATTTGGCTCTACACGAACAAAGGGGGAATAAAAACCATTGTTTGGACCGATACCCTGCAGACACTTTTTATGATTTTGGCCGTAATCCTTTCCATTGTAATGATAAACAAGGAATTGGGATGGAGTTTTGGAGAGTTCTTGGCTTCGGAAGAATTAAAGAATTACAATGACTTTTTAATAACGGATAGTTTTTTGAACAAAAGTTATTTTATTAAATCCTTTGTAGGTGGAATGTTCGTGACTATTTGCATGACGGGCCTAGATCAGGATATGATGCAAAAGAACCTGACCTGCAAATCCTTGAAAGATGCCCAAAAGAACATGGTCTCTTTCAGTTTTGTACTGGTAGGCGTCACATTTTTATTCATGCTTTTGGGCGCCTTGCTTTTTATCTATGCAAAAAGGAAGGGCATTGGCATTCCGTTGATGGACGGCACCCCTAAAACCGACTTGTTATTCCCTGAAATTGCCCTAAATGGAGGTTTGGGGTTGGCTTTGGCCATTACTTTTATGCTTGGGTTGATTGCTGCCGCTTATAGTAGTGCCGACAGTGCGCTTACTTCCCTGACCACATCTTTTTGTGTGGACTTTTTAAATGTTGAAGAAAAAGAGGACAAAGAGCAAAAGCGCATAAGAAAACGCACCCATATTGTAATGAGCATAGTGTTGGTGATTGTTATTATCGCCTTTAAGTACATTCTTAGCAGCAATGTTATTGATAGTCTGCTCACTGTGGCCGGTTATACCTACGGCCCTTTATTGGGTCTTTTTGCCTTTGGCATCTTAACCAAGCATAAGATCAAGGATAGTTATGTTTGGATAGTTGCACTAGCTTCGGTGGTCACCATAGTTTTGGTTGCCAGTGTACCTGCAGATTATTTGGGAGGGTATCAGGTCGGCTATGAATTGTTACCACTCAACGGTTTATTGACATTTATTGGTCTTTGGCTGATCAGGACCAAGAAATCCAAGCCAAAAACTAGTATTGCCCAGTAGCCAACAACACCAAAGTACAGGCCACCTCCACCTTAATCCCTTCGTTTTCAAGGATTTTGTAGAACTCAGGGTTTTCGGTACCCGGATTAAAAATCACCCGTTTGGGTTTTAAATCCACGATTTGTTGATAATATTCCTTTTGGTTTTTGGGGCTTAAATATAAAGTTACGGTATCAATATTTTGAAAATCAACCAAGTTGTCTTTAATTTGCACCCCAGATACAGTTCCCCCACGTATCCCAAATGCGGTTGTTTCAACATTGTTGTCAACCAGCCTACGAATTGCTGTGTTGCTGTATCTTCCCGGGTTTGTAGAAGCCCCTACGACAAGTGTTTTTGACATTTGTTAATTTTTGTGTTAAACTTTAATATAGACTGTAACTTTTAAAAGGAAAACTCGTCTATTATTCATATATTATATTGTCATTGGTAAGACTGTATTTTTATAGTTAATGGTTAGTGTTTAGTATAGCTTATCAATGTATAACCCCGGTATTTTGCCGGGGTTTCTTCTTTTATAGACTTGCCGCAATTGCCCATCCAATTCAGAATACCTTACAAAAATGGGCAAAGCCATCATATTTTATGTTAAGGAATGTTAAAATAATTTTCTTCTGTAACATTCTCCAGTATCGGGCGTCTTAAAGGTAACATCAATCAATCGAATCATCAATCAAAAAACGAACAACTCATGAGACATGTGAGCATTCTTTTTGCACTTTTGCTGTGCATTGCATCCCCATTTTATTCTTTTGGAAACGATCCCGATACGGCTTTAGGCTCTGTTAACGGAACAGTCGTGGACAACACCAGCAAACAACCTGTTGCATACGCGGCGGTCGTCATCAAATCCGAAGATGGGTCAACGACCATAACTGGCGGTATTACTACCGAAGATGGAAGCTTCGAAATTGAAAAACTGCCCGATGGCACCTTTCTTTTTGAAGTACAGTTTATCGGCTACAAGACCTACTCCCAAAAACTGGTGATAGCCAAAGGGAAACGGAACCTGAACTTGGGAACCGTAACCTTGGAGGAAGAGACCAAGGAACTGGAAGGCGTTGAGGTAGTGGCCGAACGAACCACCATAGAACAACGTGTGGACAGAAAGGTAATCAATGTAGGGAAAGACCTTACGACCGCAGGTGCTTCGGCATCGGACATTATGAACAACATTCCATCCGTTAATGTGGATTCCCAAACAGGCGATATTACCCTTCGTGGAAATTCCAATGTGCGGGTCATGGTCGATGGAAAATTGTCCAACGTGCCCGTTGCACAATTGCTCAAGCAAATTCCGTCCACATCCATAAAATCCATAGAACTGATCACCAACCCGTCTGCCAAGTACAATCCCGAAGGGATGAGCGGCATCATCAATATTGTTTTGCACAAAAATGCAAACATTGGCTTCAACGGAAACGTGAACATGGGCCTTACCAAAGGTATCGAGGCCAAATTCAATAGCTCTATCGACTTGAACTACCGCAATGGCAAATTCAACTTTTATGGAAATTACGGGAACAATATCGGTAAATGGGTCAACGATGGAAGCATTCTCCGCATCGGGGAAAACTCACGCCAAAAGTTTGATTTCTTCAATAACAACAAATCCCATCTCTATAAAGTGGGGGTCGATTTCTATTTGAATGACAAAAACACCATATCCTTCTTTACCAATCAAAATATTTATGAAGGAGAAGGTGATGGCAAAACCGAAGTCTCGTATTTCAACAATCCATCCAGAAATGTGACCCAATTGTTCTTTGACGACTCCAACAACCGGAGCGAGCAATACAATTTTGACTATAAACTGGACTTTGACAAGGAAGGGCACAACATAGAGCTGGAAGTGGACCACAACCAGTTTGAAAGCGAACAAGATGCCGATTTTAGATCCACTGGAGCATCTACCTATCCGGATTATATGGATTTTGTGGATACCGAACGTACCCAAACTACGGCCAATTTAGATTACGTGAATCCGCTGGACAGTATTTCCAAGTTGGAAGTGGGATTGCAATCCAGAAATTTTGAGACCAAGGTGGATTATTCGTCCACTGGCCAAACTTTTAATTCCGAAGGAAACTTGGTACCAACGCCATCCACAAAATTTGTATATGATATGGATATCTATTCCGCCTACGCCACTTTTGGACAGTCCTACGAGAAATGGTCCTACCAAATGGGTGTTCGGGTAGAAGATGTGCAGGTAAAAGCGGATACCAATGCGGTACGTTCCTTTACCGACAAGTATACCGAAATATATCCATCCGCTTTTGTTACCTACAAACCCAATGAAAAAGATCAGGTACAAATTAGTTATAGCAGACGTGTGGACAGACCGGGGCTGCAACAAGTAAACCCAATCCGAGAGTTTGCCACCCCTTTGATATCTTCCTTTGGTAACCCAAATTTGGTTCCCCAGTTTACAAGCTCCTATGAAGCCAATTACACCAAAAGAATCAAAAACGGTAGTGTTACGGGCGGTGTTTTTTACAGAAGCATTTCAGACGAAATCAACAGGGCGATTTATATAGACCGCTTGGATTTGAACAAGACCATTCTCACTTTTGACAACTTTGATAAAACCTCTGCCTACGGGGTAGAGCTATCCACTAACTACAAGCCCATTAAATGGTGGAACATTAACGGCAGTTTCGACCTTTTTTCGCAGACGCAAAGAGGTATTACGGAAACGTTGAACTCTACGGATCCCAACCCAAGCGAGGACGATATTGTTGAAGAAAGAGTGGAGGTCGATAACACGGCCTGGAACCTTAGAATGAACAATAGCTTCACCGTGACCAAAAAATTGACGTTGCAAGCCTTTGGCTTTTACCGTGGACGAAACAAAAGCATACAGTTTGATGCCCAACCCATGTATTTTGTGAATTTGGGCGCGCGCTACAGCTTTGCCGAGGGCAATGGGACCCTTAGCTTAAACTATAACGATATTTTCAACACCATGCGCTTCGCCTTTGAAGGTGATTACCCCTATGCACAAGAAGGTGCCTTTAACTGGGAAAGCAATAATGTGTACGTTGGTCTATCCTACCGATTTGGAAGTGGAAAAAATAGCGCCAAACAACGCAAAAGAAGAGATAGCAACACCAAACAAAATGGTGGTGGAATTTTATAAAATGTATTGATGCCTCATATTGAGTGTTGGTTGGTTATCTTGTGGGGGCATTAATCAAAAACCCCGATCCTAAAGGATCGGGGTTTTATTTTATTCTTACTTTTATTGTGACGATATTGGCTACCACCGAATGATTACACTGCCCCAAGTAAATCCACTGCCAAAAGCAGCAAGCACCACTAAATCACCTTGTTTGATTTTACCTGCTTCCCATGCCTCTGTTAAAGCAATCGGAATGGATGCGGCCGTGGTGTTTCCGTATTTCATGATGTTATTGAAGACTTGGTCGTCCTTCAACCCAAATTTCTTTTGGATGAATTGTGAAATCCGCAAGTTGGCCTGATGCGGAATCAGCATATCAATATCCTGAGGGCCCAGATTGTTTTTTTGTAAACCCTCCATAATCACTTCGCTAAAACGAACCACCGCATTTTTAAACACAAATTGCCCGTTCATATAAGGGTAATACGAAGTATCTTCAGGGTCTGCATCTGCAATAATATCGTTCACCCATCTTTTGCCCATTCCGGGCGCAATCAAGGAAAGTTCTTCGGCATGTTGCCCTTCGGAATGTAAATGGGTGGAAAGAATCCCTTTAGAAGCATCTTCTTCTTGGGTTAACACGGCAGCTCCTGCACCATCCCCAAAAATTACGGATACGCCCCTACCCCTTGTTGTCATGTCCAAACCATGGGAATGTAGTTCGGAACCGATAACTAGCACATTTTTGTACATGCCACTTTTTATGTATTGATCAGCAACGGAGATTCCGTAGACAAAACCAGAACATTGGTTTCGAACATCGAGTGCCCCTATAGTTCTTTTTAATCCCAAATCGCGTTGTACCAAAACCCCGGGGCCAGGAAAGTAATAATCGGGGCTTAATGTAGCAAAAACGATAAAATCAATATCGTCTTTATCAATACCTGCACGTTCAATTGCTTTTTTGGCCGCTTTTACCCCCATGGATGTGGTGGTATCGGTCCCTTTTACAACATGTCGCCTTTCCTTTATACCGGTCCGTTCTTGAATCCATTCGTCATTCGTGTCCATCACTTTGGACAAATCGTCGTTAGTGACCACATTTTCAGGGACGTAAAATCCCAATCCTGATATTCTTGAGTTATACATTATAAAGTGCTTAATATTGAATCTTTAAAAAGTCCTAGGCTAATTAATGGAAAAGTAAAAAATATATCCCAAGAACCGGATATTTATTAAGGAAATTAGTCCATATACCTTTCAAAATGGTTCACTTCTACCTTGGCTCTTAAATCGTGCAACAAATTATAAAGTCCAAAAAATGTGCGATTTATATACAAAAAGTGTTTAGAACCGCGATTTCCGTTCATTTTTCGAATTTGTTCATCTTTGGAGTAGCGCTCGCTGAGATTCGCAATCTTGGCCCAAAAAACTTTATCGCCAAAGTCAAATGTTTCCTTGTGAAAGGGTGAAGTGAAAATCGTGAGCATTTCCTTGAACAGGGCCGTAAAAAATTGCAGTTCTTCTTCGGAATCGGTGGGTGTCAGGATTTCCAATTCGTACAGTTTCTCCATGAAGATTTTATCGTTATTGATATTTTCTTCCTTGGCCAACTCAAAATAGGGCACGTAAAACTCTTCCGGTATTTCTTTGATGCACCCAAAGTCAATTGCAATCAATTTGCCCTCCGAACTCACCAAAAAGTTTCCCGGATGTGGGTCGGCATGTACCCTCCTTAATTTATGAATTTGGAACATGTAAAAATCCCAAAGCGCCTGCCCTAATTGGTTGCCCAAATCAGCATCGAAATCGGTTTGGGTAAATTCCCCCAAATGGATTCCCTCCATCCAATCCATGGTCAAGATGCGCTCACTGGATAGCTCTCGGTAGTATTTTGGAAACTGCATGTTCGGAATAACAGTGCAAGCGGTGGTAATTTCATCACTTTGCTCCAGTTCCAAAATATAGTTGGTCTCCTCCACTAATTTGTGCTCTACTTCCTTGAAGTATTTTTCGGAATCCTTGCCTTTTAAATTGAACATTTTTATGGCCACTGGCTTTACCAGGGCCAAATCACTGCTAATGCTTTCGGCAACTCCTGGATATTGAATCTTAACGGCCAGTTTTTTACCATCCTTTTCGGCACGATGCACCTGTCCAATGCTAGCTGCATTAACGGAGTCCTTTTCAAACTCATCAAAAACATCCTCTGGATACTTCCCCAAATACTTTTTGAAAGTTTTACGAACCAAGGGAGCGGACAATGGTGGCACGGAAAATTGGGACAGGGAGAATTTTTCCACATAGGCACGGGGAAGCAAGTTCTTTTCCATACTGAGCATTTGCGCCACCTTTAGGGCACTGCCCTTTAAACTCTTTAGGCCATCATAAATATCCTCCGCATTGTCTTGATTCAGTGTATCTCGGTTGGTCTGTGGGTCAACCAGTTTTTTGCCGTAGTATTTCACATAATTGCCGCCTATCTTAACGCCAGTTTTAACGAGTTTTCCAGCCCGTTCTATTTTTCCAGTGGGAATGGTATCCAAACTTTTCATGGGCCTTATACGAATTTTTCCTTGTAGAGGAATTTTCCAAAGTCCACTATTTTTTCCAATGGTGTACTTTCAAATATTTGAAAAATGGTGGTCACGGACTTTTCGATGGCGATATCTGTTTTTTCCAGGCCAGGGGAACCGTCTTCCATCCAGAATTTTAAAATGAACAAAAACTGCAACCAAGCACCTTCCGAGAACAACGGTGCATTATATTTAAGGATTTTGAGGTTTTTTTCCTCGTTTCGCTCTTCAATGAGCGTGGATGCAAAATCCTTGAACTTTTTCCGCACCCCCTTTAATTGGCCCAATCCTTCCAAGGAAAATTTATGCTCCTTCATTATAAATAGCACATAACTCCTGTTTAAGGTCAGGTTCTCAAAAAATGTGTAGAAAAAAGTAAGCATCTTCTCCTCATTTGTCATGGAAGCATATTGTTCGTTCTTCTGCATTACCCCATAACTATTCTCAAAGAATTTGTTCCAAATGGATTGCTGAAGCGATTCAAACGAGCCAAACAATCCATAAAACTCCTCTTCTTTTATTTTATGCTCCTTACAAAATTTGAATACCGAGCTGGGTACCCTTTCATGTTCCAGTACAGATTCCATAAACAGGCCTATAATTTTATCATCGGTAATCTTGGATTTACTAGTATTTGCCATTTTGGTATTTTTTTATGAGAGTTTAAAGGGTGGCGAGGTGGCACAATCAAACTTTTAAAGAAAATGCACTTTCGAGCGAAAGTGCATTTTCACAACCTAACCAATAAATAAACAAACTTGTTATAGTGTTACTAGTTCATAGCAATTTCATCCTATAACACTGTAAATATACATATTTTGTTTAATCTTTTTTAAATAAAAATAAACAAAGTTATGTTAAAATTCACCTGTTGACATTATGATAGTTAAATGTCAGTTTGTCATATTTAACGTTCTGGTATTTTTTTTGACTGGAAAAGGGGGTAAAGAAGAATAAAAAAACAAAACGATGGCTACAGGTAAAATCAATGTTTCAGTAGAGAACATTTTTCCCTTGATTAAAAAATTTCTGTATAGTGACCATGAGATTTTCTTGAGGGAGCTTATTTCCAATGCTACGGATGCAACCTTGAAACTAAAGCACCTTACTTCCATTGGGGAAGCGAAAGTGGAATATGGCAATCCCATGATCGAGGTTAAGATGGACAAGGACAACAAACGCATCCATATTATAGACCAAGGTATTGGTATGACCGAGGAGGAAGTGAAAAAGTACATTAACGAAGTGGCTTTTTCGGGTGCCGAGGAATTTTTGGGCAAATACAAGGATGCCGGTAAAGATGCCGGTATCATCGGGCATTTTGGTCTTGGTTTCTATTCTGCCTTTATGGTTGCAGAGAAAGTGGAAATCATCACAAAAAGCCATAAAGAAGAACCGGCAGTGCACTGGAGTTGCGACGGTTCTCCAGAATTTTCCATAGAACCGAGCGACAAAACGGAAAGGGGAACGGAAATTATCCTCCACATAGCTGAGGATTCCACCGAGTTTTTGGAAGATGCGAGAATCCGTGAACTTTTGACCAAGTACAACAAGTTCATGCCCATTCCAATCAAATTTGGAACAAAAACGGAAACCCTTCCTAAACCAGAAAGCACCAAGGAAGACGAACCTGCACCTACCAAAGAGGTGGACGACATCATCAACAACCCCGAGCCAGCTTGGACCAAGCAGCCTACGGATTTAAGCGAGGAAGACTACAAAAGCTTCTACAGGGAGTTGTACCCCATGCAATTCGAGGAACCCTTGTTCCATATTCACTTGAACGTGGATTATCCGTTCAACTTAACGGGCATCTTATATTTCCCAAAGTTGACCAACGACCTTAGTATACAAAAGGATAAAATCCAGTTGTACCAGAACCAAGTGTTCGTTACCGATAATGTAGAAGGCATTGTTCCCGAATTCTTGACGATGTTGAAAGGGGTTATTGATTCACCCGACATTCCTTTGAATGTATCCAGGTCCTATCTGCAAGCTGATGGTGCAGTGAAGAAAATTTCTTCCTACATCACCAGAAAAGTAGCGGATAAACTGACTTCGCTCTTTAAAAACAACCGCGAGGATTTTGAACAGAAGTGGAACGACATTAAAGTGGTCATCGAATACGGAATGCTTTCCGAAGATAAATTCTTTGACAAGGCGGACAAATTCGCACTTTACCCATCGGTTGATGGAGACTTCTACACGTTCGAAGAACTGGAAGCCAAAATCAAGGACAACCAGACCGATAAGGATGACAAATTGGTGGTGTTGTATGCTTCGGACAAAGAGGCACAACACAGCTACATTGAAGCCGCTAAGAAAAAAGGGTATGAAGTACTCTTATTGGATTCCCCCATTGTACCGCACTTGATGCAAAAATTGGAAACTTCCAAAGAAAACCTATCGTTTGTTCGAGTGGATGCCGACCATGTGGACAACCTCATCAAAAAAGAGGATACGGCCATTTCAAAACTATCCGAAGAAGAAAAAGACAGCCTAAAGGCTGATTTGGAAAAAGTAATTTCCGATAAGGGATACACTATTCAGATGGAGGCCATGGAGAGCAGTGCTTCTCCGTTCATAATTACCGAGCCCGAATTTATGCGCCGTATGAAGGAAATGCAACAAACCGGTGGCGGTGGTATGTTCGGTATGGGCAATATGCCGGATATGTACAACCTTATCGTAAACACCAATCACGAATTGGTCAGCGAGATCTTGAATACCAAGACCGCAAAGAAACGGGAAAGGTTGATCAACCAATCCTTGGATTTGGCCCGCCTGTCCAAAGGTTTGTTGAAAGGCGAAGAGCTTACCAATTTTATTGCGAGAAGCTACGATATGATCAAGTAAGGTCATTCAAAATAAATTTTAGGTAAAGGCAGTCCATTATGGTCTGCCTTTCTTATTTTTAGCCTTATGGAAACTCCTTGGCACCTTTACCTAATGGCCGGAATGTATATGGTTGCAGGTTTAATGCATTTTATAAAACCAAAAATGTACATGCGCATTATGCCGCTGTACCTGCCCAACCATAAACTTTTGGTATATATAAGTGGCATTGCTGAAATCCTGTTGGGCATTGGAATATGCTTTGAAGCTACCCGAAAACTGAGCGTATTTGGAATAATTTTGATGCTGGCAGCGTTTCTGTCCGTACATTTTTATATGCTTTCCAGTGAAAAAGCATCAGCAGGTATTCCCAAATGGATTTTGATTCTTCGAATTCCTCTTCAATTCTTTTTGATGTATTGGGCGTATTACTACGTCAATATCTAAAAGGCAGTTCGGTTCAAGTACTTTTTTAACCAAGTTACTTGGGCAAAAAACATAAGGCCCAAAAATAGAAAACTATACACCATTACTTTGGAAGAGGTGTAATTTTCCATCCACCCCCAACTATTTTTAAACCATGCTTCCATCTGAAGGTTCTTGAACCACCCTTGGCCATCATCAAGGCCAAACCGCATCCCTACTAAAACCAACATGGCAACAAAGGCAGCAAATACAAGCGACAAAACCCTGCCCGACAATATGGGCTTGTATTGAAAAACCTCGTTGTTCGTTTCAGCTTCTAATTTTTGCAGCACATTTTGGGTAAAATCCAAGGAAGGGGTTTCCAATGGAGCATCTTCCATGATCTTGTCCACAAAAGTTTCCAATTTTTTGGCCTCGTTCTTATCCATTGCTCTCCAATATTTCTTTGTTCATATTTTTTTCCATAATCCCGGCCAATTTTTTTCTTGCCCTGAACAACCTAACCTTCAATGTATTCACGGAAAGATTGGTTGTCTGCCCTATTTCCTGCAAATTCTTTTCCTCAAAATAAAACAAGGTAAGGATTCCTGCATCTTCCGCCGATAATTGTGATAGGCATTGACCAATTATTTCGCTTCTTTCCTGTCTGACCATTTTGTCCAGAGCAGTATCCATTTCCGAATGGGCAACTTGCTCGATATGGTCCAAATCGGTATGAACCCTCTTCCTTTTTATTTTTTTTAACCTGTCCAAACAGCTGTTGTAGGCGATTCTATAGACCCACGTTGAAACTTTGGAATCCCCTTTAAAGCTGGGCAGGGACTTATATACCTTAATAAATACATCTTGCGCAACCTCTTCTGCCTCCTCCCTGTTGCCCAACATTCTTACGGACAAAGTAAAGACCAAATCCTTATAACTGTCCACAAAATCGGAGAATGCCCGGGTATTTCCCTTGCGTATTTCCGAAATCAGTTCCTTTTCCTTGTTGGTCAGCATTGCTCATTGGACGCTAAAAGTGCAGTTTAGGTTACACAAAAAATAATATTTTTAAATTATGTAACCTAAGTTAGAAAACTGTCGTCATAGGTTATGAATAAAAAAATACGAATAATCATTAAAACGAACAGTTATGGGATCAGAAGTAATTATTTTACCAATAATTTTTGGAGTCATCTTTGCGATTGCCTACCTCTATTTTTCAACAAGAAACAAAGAACGATTGGCTTTAATAGAAAAAGGAGCGGATGCTAGCATTTTTGTCCGGGGAAAACGGGAAGGTGCAGCACCTTTCTGGAAAATCATCATCCTTAACCTTTCTCTACTACTTATCGGTATTGGAGCAGCCATTTTTGTAGCCTCCATTTTGGTATACAGTTTAGGGGTTGATGATGAAGTAGCCTACCCGGGCACTATCTTCTTATTGGCGGGTGTTGGACTCATGGTAGGTTTTAACATGACCAAGAAATTGGAAAAAGAGGATTAAAGAATTTAGTAGATTCCCGTTTTCACGGAATGACAGTTTCTATGGAAACCCCGATGCATGCATGTGCGGAATTCTTTTCGATTAAACCCCTTAACATCAAATTTAAATGAAGGACCACCGCCACAAGCGGTGGTTTTTTATAACTTGCCATCATGAAAGTTATCTCTACAAACCTCGGTGAACCCACAAAAATTATTTGGAACGGTAAAGAGACCACAACGGGTATTTACAAATTCCCAGTTAAAGAGCCGCTCTTTTTGGATACGGAAGATGTGCATGGCGATACCGTTGCAGACCGAAAGTACCATGGTGGTATTTATAAAGCCTGTTATTTGTTTTCTGCCGGCAACTATCCCTATTGGAAAGCAAAATATCCCCATTTGGAATGGGATTGGGGCATGTTCGGAGAAAATTTGACTCTTGACAGCTTGAATGAATCTCAAATACGGATAGGCAGTATTTATAAACTAGGCTCTGCACTGGTCCAGATAACACAACCAAGGGAGCCTTGCTATAAACTGGGCATTAGATTTAAGGACCAAAATATACTGAAGCAATTTATAGACCATGGCTTTCCCGGAACCTATGTTCGTGTTTTGCAACCGGGTACAGTACGTGTTGGTGATTCCATGCAACTGGTAGAAGCGTCCAAAAACCCTTTGACCGTTCAGGAATTCTATACGTTGATTTTTTCCAAAGCAAAAGACCAGGATGTTTTGGAACTGGCCATAAAAAATGAAGCCCTCCCGCCCAACAAAAGAGAAAAACTTAAAAAATGGGCATAAAAAAAGGGGGCTCTCGCCCCCAATGCACATAAAAATTAACTAAACAAACTATCTTACCTCCATAGTTTTCTTGTAGGTACCGAATTTGTCCACTACAACTATGGTATATTCATCTTTAAAGGCTTTTTCAAAGTTGAATGCTTTTTCAACAACGATGTCACCGTCGATAGCTTCATCAAAAACAAGTCTGCCTTCACTATCGTATACCTTTAAAAGCACCTTACCTTTAGAAATGTTCAAAAGGTTCATCATAATTTTTTGACCTTTCTTTACAAATACAGGATCAAGGTTTACTTTTACCAAATTCTTTTCAACCTCGTACTTGGCTACTACTTTTTTACCAAAATCGGTTGTGTTTCCGTTAGCCATTCCCAAAGAGGATATCAAAAGGACTGCTGCTACTGTTAAATTCTTTACTACTTTCATAACACTTCGTTTTTTTAAGATTACAGTACAAATGTACGCTGCATTGGTGCACTGAAATACCACCATCTTTTCCAGTTTATGTGCTATATTAACATGGTAAGCGTTTTAACATAGTATTAATGATAAAATAGCATAACTTTAAGTTAACATTGTAGATATTTGCACGGTAATTAGTTTTTTACCTTTATGGTATTAAAAGGAAAAATTGCGCTAAATGATCCAAAAACCTGCATTTGAAGCAATAGCCCCAAGTTTTGGCCACTCGTTCGCGTTTCAAAAATTCAACGCAAACAATGAGAACAAGAACAATGGTTGGCATTACCACCCAGAATTGGAGTTGGTTTATGTGAACGGGGGGTCTGGCAAAAGGCAAATAGGCAGTCACGTATCTTATTATAGGAACGGGGACCTTATCCTTATTGGTTCCAATTTACCGCATTGTGGCTTTACCGATAAGCTTACCGGCAACAAGAGTGAGACTTTAGTACAGATGAAGGTGGATTTTCTGGGAAGTGATTTTTTCAATATCCCTGAGATGAAAAATATTCAGAAATTGTTCGAGGTTGCCAAAGGGGGCATCGCCTTTTCTGGAAAGACCAAAATGAAAGTTGGGGAAAAAATGGAAATCCTGGAATACCAGACAGATTTCCAAAGGTTACTGTCCATCCTTAATATATTGAACATTTTGGCTACCTCTACCGAAATGAATGTTTTGAACGCTGAAGGATTTTCCATTGAGACCGAGGTAAAGGACAACGACCGTATCAATATTGTCTTCAATTATGTAAAGGCTAACTTTAAAGAGGACATTAGCTTGGAGCAAATTGCCGATATAGTGAGTATGACGGTACCTTCTTTTTGTAGATACTTTAAAAAAATCACCCACAAAACGTTTACCCAATTTGTTAACGAGTATAGATTGGTGCACGCCTCCAAACTGTTGGCGGAACAGCCCATGAGCATTACCCAAGTGTGTTATGATAGTGGTTTCAACAACTTCTCACACTTTAACAAGTCCTTCAAGGCATTTACCGGGCAAAACCCTTCGGAATATAGAAATCAATTGAAAACGGTATTGCAATCCTAAAGCTCTTACCCGAACACATCATTCAAGACCTTGGCCAACCGCAATCCTCCTTTTTGGAGCTGTTGGAACAATAGATCGTTATATTCGTAGGAATAACGGTATCCCAGCTTATCGCCCACTTCAACAGATTCGTATAGTACTGCGCAAATTTCGTGGGATTCATCGACCCAATCATAAATGGTTCCCTCTTGGATTTTTTTACGTTCCTTGCGATTTACCCCGTCCAATTCGGACGCCAGTTCCGTATAGGTCATCCCATAAGATTCGATCAGGTTTTTGTCCCATACCTTGTGTAAATTGCTTCCCTCGCCAAACCACTGTACTTGAATGTCGTTACCTCCTTTGTCCTCACCCCTGCTCGCGTGCATGGGCTGGTGCAGGTCCCCAATAAGGTGAACCAACATTTTTAAATGGAAAACACGATCTTCCCGCGTATTTTTCTTATCCTTTACCTTGGATATACATTCCTCGATTGCCGTAACAATATCACCATGTTTGCTTTTTTTCGAATCCTTATAACTCGTCCCCAATGGGTAGTTGACATAATGCCATGCCGAATATTTTGAATAGGCCCTGTCCGCTTTTATATCGTCTGCAAATGTGGAGACAAAAGCCAGACTATGCCCATCCAATAAATCGTTCAAAGCCCTTTTGGCCTTTCCTGTTAAATATTCTTGTGCAATTTGTCCGGTAACACGATGTCCGGTTTTCCCCCAAATAGTATTACCAAAAACTATAAAGGGAAATAAAAGCAATAGCAACAAGGTTCTTTTCATTTTTTAATGTCTTTTAGAATAGCGAAGGTGATTATTAAAACAAATCACGGCTAATTTTCAGAATGTTTTACCAAAGAACAATCTAATTCAGAATTTTGGGATTTTTTTAACTACCTATCCCGTAGTTTTGTTAAACCAACTAAACTAAACCAATGTTAAGAAAACTTTTTGTACTCGCTACAATCTTGCTCCCTATTGCCCTGTTTTCCCAATCCAGCCCTAAAACCTTTACGGTTAAGTTCATAAACGATATCATTAAAGTAGATGGTATCTTGGATGAAAGTGTCTGGGAAACCTCTGAAAGCGCCAACAATTTTCATCAATATTTTCCTTCGGACACCACGCTGGCAGGACAACAGACAGATATTAAGATGGTGTACAACAGCACTACACTTTATGTTGGCATTAGATTGGACACTGAAGGGGATGACTATGTGATTCCATCTTTAAAAAGGGATTACCGAGCAGGCGGCAATGACAATATCAGTTTAATGTTCGATACCTTTAACGATGGCACCAATGCTTTCCTTTTTGGTATGAACCCCTATGGTGTCCGGAGAGAAGCTTTGATCTCCAATGGCGGGTCCGGTCCAAGCGGTTTTACCACATCATGGGACGTAAAGTGGCAAGGAGAGGCAAAAGTATATGATGGATACTACATCTGCGAAATTGCAATTCCTTTAACATCTTTTAAGTTTAAGCAAGGAGAGACCAAGTGGCGTTTCAATAGCTATAGGTTTGATATGCAGACCAACGAAACCAGTACTTGGATAAAAATACCCCAAAATCAGCTCGTGTACAGCTTGGCGTTTATGGGCGATATGGTATTTGAAAAGCCTTTAGGAAAATCCAGAACCCCTATGGCCCTTATTCCTTATGTAAACGGTATTGTGGGAAAGGACTATGAAAACAATGAAGATCTGAGCAAGTTTGATTTTGGTGGGGATGCAAAAATTTCCATAGGCAACGGTATGAACTTGGACGTTACCCTAAACCCGGATTTTTCGAATGTAGAAGTAGACAATTTGATTACCAACGTTTCCCGTTTTGAGGTTTCGCTGCCCGAAAAACGCCAGTTCTTTATAGACAACAGCGACCTTTTTGGTTCTTTTGGAAACGAAAGGGATGCCAACCCCTTTTTCTCTCGAAGAATAGGGATTGCACAAAACGCAGACGATGAAACCATAGAAAATGGCATCGTGGGCGGGATAAGACTAAGTGGAAAGTTGAATAAAAATTGGCGGCTTGGTCTGTTAAACCTTCAAACCGAAGAAGATAAGGATAACGAAATCCCCAGCAACAACAATACGGTTTTTGCACTTCAGAAAAAAATGTTTTCCCGTTCCAACCTTAGTTTCATTTTTGTAAACCGTCAAAGTTTTGGGGATTACGATTTTCTTGAGCAAACCGACAGGTACAACCGAGTGGTTGGGATGGACTATAATCTGGCATCGGTAAACAATACTTGGACAGGCAAGTTTTTCTACCATAAATCCTTTGCCCACGATATAGGGGACCGTGATGCTTCGGGAGGTCTAGATCTGCGATATAACTCCAGATTCCTAAACTTTGGGGTTCGCGGAAATTTTGTGGGCAACGACTTCCGTTCAGATTTGGGATATGTACGCAGGCAAGATATTGTGGCTGCAAGACCTTTTGTAGAATTCAATTTTTGGCCACAAAAAGGAAAACTAAATTTTCATGGGTTCCGGTTCAGTCCCAATGTAATTTGGAGACCTACCCTAGATTACATGAACACAGATTATGCGATTTTTTCCAGTTGGCAAGCCAAATTTAAATCACAAGAAGAATTTGCTGTCAGGCTATTCAATCGTTATACATACCTTACCGAGACTTTTGATCCAACAGGTACGGACGGGGGCACCGAACTACCTGCCAATGTAGGATTTTATTATACCAGCTATGAAATGGGGTTTCAAAGCGACAGGAGACGGGTATTTTCGTATTCGGTACAACCAGGGTATGGAGACTTTTATAACGGTACGCGGTTTGTTTTGGAAGGAGACATGAGCCTTAGACTCCAACCAACAATGCTGTTTTCCTTGGGTCTAAACTATAACAGCATTAAACTACCGCAACCCTACGAGAGCGAGGACCTTTGGTTGGTGAGCCCCAAAATAGATATAACCTTCAACAAGTCTGTTTTTTGGTCCACACTGATCCAATATAGCAACCAACTGGACAATTTAGGGTTCAATTCGCGTTTACAGTGGCGCTTTGCTCCCCTGTCTGACCTATTTTTGGTGTACAACGACAATTATTTTGTCAATTCCTTTATTCCTCGAAGTCGTTCCATTAATTTAAAGTTTACGTATTGGTTAAACATCTAGCAAACATTAAATCCCAATAGTGTTTTGTTCATCGGTTTTGCTTTATATGCCATCAGAATAAGAAGGATGGAATCAGTAACATTTCAAAACCTTAAGTGGCTAAACCACCACCCCGACGATTTTCCTATATTTGGGCAATTAGCTTACAAATTCTATGGACCAACTACCTTTTACCCAAGACACCGTAATATTTGGACTGCTCTGCCTCTGTTTAGGTTTTGTTTTTTATACCTCATCCATTAAAATAGGGTTTTGGTCCAAATTTTATCGTGTGGTCCCTACGGTACTCATGTGCTACCTCTTACCTGCTATTTTGGCCAGTGTGGGTATTATAGACGAGTCATCGTCCAACACTTATTATGTGGCCAGTCGCTATCTTCTTCCCGCAGCCTTAATTTTGATGACATTAAGTATTGACCTAAAAGCCATTATGAATCTAGGTTCCAAAGCCTTGGTCATGTTTTTAACTGGAACCGTGGGCATAGTAATAGGTGGACCTATCGCCATTTTGATTGTTTCTATATTTTCTCCAGAAACAGTGGGGGGTGTTGGACCAGATGCTGTTTGGAGAGGGCTTGCCACCATCGCAGGAAGCTGGATCGGGGGAGGTGCCAACCAAGCTGCCATGCTCGAAGTGTTCAAATACAATCAAGAAAGTTACGGGGGCATGGTGCTTATAGACATTGTAGTCGCCAACCTATGGTTGGCCATCATCCTTTTGGGAGTGGGCAAAACGGACAAAATTGACCGTTGGCTCAAGGCCGACACCTCATCCATAGAAGCGCTCAAGGTAAAAGTATCTACCCACACTGAAAAAATTGCAAGGGTTACCACACTCAAGGATTTCATTATGTTGTTGTTCTTTGCATTTGTGGGAGTGGGTATTGCCCATTTAACTGGACATCATTTTGCCGGTTTTTTACAGCACAATTTTGAGGTCATCCGAAATCCACAAAAAATATTGTCCTCCCTTGGGTCCGAATTTCTTTGGATGGTTGTTTTTGCCACCGCTATCGGAATCGGTCTCTCTTTTACCAAGGCCAAAAATTATGAAGGTGCCGGGGCCAGTAAAATTGGCGGCATGTTCATTTATATTTTAGTGGCGACCATCGGAATGAAAATGGATTTGGGCAAAGTACTGGACAACCCTGGGCTTATTGCCATTGGACTAATTTGGATCACTATCCATGCCGGGCTGCTTATTTTGATGGCAAAAATTATAAAAGCACCTTTCTTTTTCTTGGCCGTGGGCAGTCAGGCCAATGTAGGAGGGGCTGCTTCTGCTCCCGTTGTTGCCGCTGAGTTCCACCCTTCCTTGACCTCTGTGGGCATTCTTTTGGCTGTTTTCGGCTATGTTGTGGGTACGGCAGGAGCCTATTTATGTGCTTTGTTGATGGAAGTCGCCTCAAATGTTTAAATATTTTCAGAAGATTATGCATATTTGCCGAGCTAAAATTATATGATGAAGCGGATTTTGTTTGTATTGCTTGTTGGAATTACCGTACTGTCCTGTGAACGGCCTACGGAAAACACCATGACCGTTAGTGGAAACATTAAAGGACTTAAAAAGGGAACCCTTTATTTACAACAATTCAAGGATTCCACCTTGGCTGTTTTGGATTCTTTGGAAATAAAAGGAGACGGGGCATTTAGTTTTTCGACCGAGGTGGCCGAACCAGAGATATTTTATCTCTACCTAAAGAAGGAAGACAATAATGACATCAACGATAGAATTACCTTTTTTGGAGAGTCGGGGAACATAGTAATCAATACCGCTTGGAACACTTTTGATACCAATGTCGAAATTTCTGGATCTAAATCCCATGAAAAGCTCTTGGAGTTTTACGAAATGGCTTCAAAATTCAACATCAAAGAACTTACACTGGCACAGCAAGCCTCTACCCCCGAATTACAGGAAGATTCCGTTGCTTTGGACTCCATTCAACGATTAATGAACCAAAACATGATCAGAAGATACCGATATGCCCTAAATTTTGGACTCAACAATGGAGATTCTTATGCCACTCCCTATATTATGATGACAGAGGCCAGCGAGGCAAATCCAAAGTATTTGGACTCCATCTACAAAGGATTGACCCCAGAGGTGGCTGCATCCAAATACGGAAAGAAATTCAAAGAATTTTTGGATAAAAAGAATTAAGCTTCAAGGCTATTGAGCTGTTCGACCAATTTAGTGGCCTTTTCCTCCAATTCATTTCGTATGGACTTAAAGTGGGCTTTAGTGTCCTCTATCTTTTTTTGATTGATTTTATCCATGAGATTGTCGTACACCTCAATGGCTTCGTCTATGATTACGGTTCCTTCTTCAGATTCTTTGTTACCTGAACCGGCTTCCCATATATAAACAGCCTCAATAATGTCTCCCAAGACATAATTGACATCTTTTTTTAAATCACGAATACTTGGCATAATGCAGCAGTTTTGTTTAAAGATAGTATTAAATGGTAACTTCTAAAAGTTTAGCTCCTTGGGTATCAATATCTACATAATTACTTGATGCAGCAACAAGAACAGTTTCCCCCTTTTTAATGGATGCGCTTCCCCAATCGTTGTTAATGGTTGCTTCTCCACCAACGCACATATAAATTGTAAAAGAATCCCTATCCGTTACATTTTGTTTTAAAGGTTGGGCCAACTCCATAAAATTCGTTTTAAAGTATGGGCAATCCACCATAGGGTTGACAGCATCTGGCAGTTTCGGATAATCTATCTTAAAATCATCCTTTTTTTCATAGTCGATGGCATCAACGGCCAAGCAAGTGTGTAATTCTCTTAGGTTTCCATCCTTATCCTTTCTGTTGAAATCGAAAACTCTATAGGTAATATCGGAAGTTTGCTGAATCTCTGCCAAGAGTACACCAGCCCCAATCGCATGGATTTTTCCCGTATTGATAAAGAATGTATCCCCTTCCCCTACTTCTTCATAGTTCATCAAATCGGTTAAAGTGCCCTCTTCAATACGTTTAATGTACTCTTGTTTTTCTACATCTTTATTGAAACCCACAATCAGTTTAGCGCCAGGGTCGGCATCCATAATGTACCACATCTCCGTTTTTCCAAAGGAATTGTGTCGTTCTTTGGCCAACTCGTCGTTGGGGTGCAATTGTATGGAAAGGTCTTGCTTGGCATCAATAAATTTGATGAGTATGGGAAATTCGTTCCCAAAACGTTCCATAACACTCTTTCCCAAAAGTGCTTCTCCTTGTTCATTCATCAAATGTTGAAGCGAAGTTCCCGCCAAGTCCCCATTGGATACTTCAGAAATATCTCCATGGACTCCGGAGAGTTCCCAACTTTCGCCAGTAATATCGCTTTCAATGGATTTGTTTAAAACATCTTTTAATTTGGTGCCTCCCCAAAGTCTTTCCTTAAGTATCGGTTTAAATTTTAATGGATATAGGCTCATCTTATCCTGTATAGGTTACAAAATTTCGAGGGGTTTCATAGAGTACTACCTCCAACTCCTTATCTTTACTTATATGGGGCCTTAATTTATTCCATATAACTACCGCTATGTTTTCGGCCGTAGGGTTTAAATTCTCGAATTCTGGAACATCCAGGTTCAGGTTTTTATGGTCCAGAGCTTCCTCCACATGTTCCTTGATCAATTCCTTGAGGATTTTTAAATCCATAACAAAGCCGGTTTCCCGATCAATTTCCCCTGTAACACTGACTATAAGGTCGTAATTGTGTCCGTGAAACTTTGGATTGTTGCATTTTCCAAAAACCGCATTGTTTTTTTCGTTATCCCAATCTGGTCTGTACAATCTATGCGCGGCATTAAAACTGGCCTTTCTACTTGCTTTTACTTTCATTGTGCCTGGGTGTTTTGCATAAGATGGTCGTAGAAACGTTCAAAAATAATTTTGAACCATGCGGTGTACTCTTCAGGGTTTTCTGCCATATCCCTTTTAATATCTTTTGGATGCATCCATTTCCAATCGGCAACTTCATCTGGATTGATATTGGGCTCGTTTTCAAAATATCCCACCATCACATGGTCGAACTCGTGTTCGGTAAGGCCATTGTCAAAAGGGGCCTTGTACACAAAATTGAAAAGTTCCTTGAGTTCGGTGGTAAAGCCCATTTCTTCCATGAGCCTGCGCTTGCCGGCATCAATATTGCTTTCTCCTTCCCGTTGATGGCTACAGCATGTATTGGTCCACAACAATGGGGAATGATATTTATCCTTGGCCCTTTGCTGGAGCATGGTCTCTCCCTTGGCATTCATCACAAAAACCGAGAATGCCCGGTGAAGCAATGCCTTTTCATGGGCTTCCATTTTGGGCATTAAACCTATGGGTTCGTCCTTTTCATTTACAAGTATCACATTTTCCTCTCTCATTTGGTAAAAATATGACCTTTGCGATAAAATAACGGGAATAGGTATTTAAATTCTTCCTAAAAGAAACGTGGGGATTTCATGTTTCCGATATTTCTGATAAAATCATACCTTAAAATGATTTCAAAGGAACCATCGTTAAAGGTGGCCGCTCCAAGTTCCGATATCTCACGGTCATAAGCGAGACCGATCATAAATTGATCGGACAACATAAAGCCCATAAGTCCACTAAACGCGGCATCCCAGCGGTAGGCCACTCCACCAATAAATTTTTCGTTCAACATAAAGTTGGCGGAGAGATCCACTTGTAATGGTGCCCCTTGTACCGTTTTGGTCAAAAGTGTGGGCTTAAACTTTAATGATGGGTTCAGATCCCAAACATATCCTGTAATCAGGTAAAGGTTCATCTGTTCCTTGGCCGTAGAAGCCGAGGATGAGTCAAAATGGGTGGTCTCCAACATTCTTGGAGCCGAAATACCTGCATAAAATTTATCGGTATGGTAGTATACACCAGCCCCAATGTTCGGTGAAAATTTATTCTGAATATCTTGTTGCGATTGTAGTTGTGGGTCCACCTCAAACTCATCGAGTTCGGAATAGCGTATGTCCAACATGTGGGCACTTCCCTTAAGACCAAAACTCAATTTACCTTCATCTGAAGTTTTTATGGTATAGGAGAAATCCACATCAAAATAGGTCTCGGAGGTAGGTCCGATCTTGTCGTTTACAATAGATAATCCCAAACCAACACCGCGATAGCCAACCGGTGTGTGAACATTTAATGTTTGGGTCTCTGGTGCCCCATCGAGCCCCAACCATTGGTTACGGTACAGGCCTGCAATGCTCAAGTGACCCCGTGAACCTGCATAGGCCGGGTTAACACTTACCGTGTTGTACATATATTGGGTGTACTGTGCATCTTGTTGTGCATGCATGCTCGCCACACCAAATAGAAACAGCACAAACAACCATTGCATTTTTCTCTTAAACATCTTTTTCCCCACAGTAACCATTCTTTATCTGTTTATGTATAGATAACCTGAAATTTGTTTCATGTTTCCATTTTGACCCTCATAATCTATTACGTAGAAATAGGTGCCAACTGGTAATTTGTTATCCTTATCCACAGTAACCCTTCCTTGGGAAGTACCATCAAACACATTACCGCTGGTATTATAGGACTTGGTCTGGAAAACCATTACCCCCCATCTATTGTAAATTCGCACGGTGTTGTTCGGGTAGTTTTCTATATATTTTATGGTAAACACATCATGTACCGTATCACCATTTGGTGTAATTACATTGATTGGGTCGGGTTCTTCTTCTGTATCGGTCAACTCACCCAAGTCTTGATCTAGGTAATTTGGAATACCATTTTCGTTGGAATCATCGTTGGCATAGTTTCCATCCATATCCAAATCTTCATCTATGGTTTCGATGCCGTCATCGTCATCATCGGAATCCCTAAAATCCGGGGTACCGTCAGAATCGTTATCTGGCAAGGTTGTACTTGGGTCATCCATTTCATCGTTAACATCAATGTCGATTACTGTTTCCCCTTCGTAACCATCGTCCAAACCGTCGTTATCCTTATCGGAACCGATTAACTCCACATCTGCAATACCTTCATGGTCATGGTCGTGCCCTTCAATGACATCCGGTACATTGTCGTTGTCGCTATCCTCGTCAACATAATCTGGAATACCATCATTATCGGAATCAAGAGGAATCAATCCCACA
This sequence comes from Flagellimonas sp. L-11, assembly GCF_056857735.1. Lineage (NCBI taxonomy): Bacteria > Pseudomonadati > Bacteroidota > Flavobacteriia > Flavobacteriales > Flavobacteriaceae > Flagellimonas > Flagellimonas sp. L-11. The sequence goes on along the minus strand of NZ_JBSXNR010000054.1, from coordinate 2,468 downwards.
TTTCCATCATTTTCGAACGCATCGTCCAAACCGTTACCGTTTTCATCCGCTAAACTTGGGGCAATGTAGCCAAAGACAGGTTGTGCCTCAATGTTATCTGGAATACCATCATTATCGCTATCAATGTCCAAATAATCGGGTATACCATCGCCATCGGTGTCCGTTGGACTTGTAGACGGGTCATTATCGTTATCTGCGTTCAAATCCTCAAAACTGTCCACAATACCATCATTGTCACTATCCAAATCAATTCCTGAAGGATTAACGATTACCGTAATCGTTGCGGTACTACAATTTCCATTTGCGTCACATACTGTATATTCGAAAGAATCCGTACCTGTAAATCCAGAATCAGGCAAGTAGGCAATATTATCATCAGAGGGGTCACCAGCCGTACCATTATCATTTAAAACAACGGTTCCGTTGGATGGGTCCGTAGCTGTGATAGAACCCATAGTAGGTATATCGTTATCATTGGTTCGCCAAGAAACAACCGCTTCCACACCTATATCGGTAGATAACGAATCGTCGTTGGCATCCACAATGGGAAGTACATCTACAGTAACCGTTGCAGTGCTACAATCCCCAAAAGCATTACAAATGGTATAATCAAAACCATCATTGCCATTAAAATCTAGGTTAGGCATGTAGGTCACCAGATCATCTGATGGGTCATTGGGGGTTCCATTGTCATCAATGTTCACTGTTCCGTTTGATGGATTAGCAATCGTCAAAGTGCCTTCAGTCGGTATATCGAAATCATTACCTAACATAGGTATGGCAACCGATTCGTCTTCATTAACAGCAATCATGTCATTCATCAAGTTTGCTGCTTGACTCATGCATACCACCGTAAAACGTGGTAGTTCTGTACTATTACCCATTTTTGTAATAGTGGCCACATACCTCATTACAGTTTGGGTACTTGTAACGGTAGGTCTGGTTTGATCCCCACTTAGCGCTGGACTCCAGCTTACGGTAGCTCCCGAAGGAACACTAGCTGAAATATCCAAGACCACCTCATTGTTGGGTGCTTCGCAATCGGTCAATATAAAATAACCCGTAGCATTGGACCCGCAGAGTGTACCATCATAAGTGGCAAAATAGACACCTGGTTGGGTAGATTCATAAAATGAATTGGTTCCCAAAACAGTTCCAGTATCCGATGCCTCAAACCATTGATAGTTATATTCATCGCCAGTGTCGGGTGCTTGTAGCAAGAATTGTGCATTTGCAAAGTTCATTCCCATAAAGAAAATGAACAGTCCAATGAGTAAAGACTTATATGAGGTGTTTGATTTCAAATTCTATCCGTCTTTAGTCCTTATTATTTTACTACAAAAACCACGTTGATCAATACATTGTAGTCGGCAGGTTGTGCCTGAACGGTATAATTCAAATTACCATTTGCATCGATTGTCATACTTCCTGTGTCGAACACCGTAGGGTCTGCATAGGTTACGTAGTAATACAAATCGGTACGACTATAAGTTGGAATTGCAGCAGGTGCCCCTATACTTCCGACTGTTGGCGAACCATACTGGTTGATATATTCTTGGTAAAGGTCAAGACTAAAAGTGCCATTGGTTGAAGCATCAATAGCAATAGAAGGCGGGTAAAATATTCTTGCTGCTTTGGATGTAATTGGCGCTATATCCTGAATTACGTCCTCTACCGTAGCTTCCGTATTTCCATCACCGTCTACATCTACCGGAGTATCTGAGTCCACTTCTGATGCTTTTTGATCATCTGTTGAAGGGTCGCCATTACAAACATATTCTGTGTAATCAACCTCACTAACATCTAATGTACCATTATTATTATCGTCAATTCCAGTTTCGACTTTTACTCCTCCAGCTGTACAGTTAAGCCCTGCGGGTTCCGCAGTTGTAACTACTAAATTAGCAAGTCCATCAGGACCTTGTTCGCCAATTGGACCTTGCTCTCCTATTGGCCCCTGTGGACCTTGTTCACCAGTTGGACCTTGCAATCCTACTGGACCTTGCGGGCCTTGTTCGCCAATGGGACCCTGCTCTCCCATCGGGCCTTGTGGTCCCTGTATGCCGGGATCGCCCTGTGGGCCTTTGTCCCCGGTCTCTCCCTTATCGCCTGTTTCTCCTTTATCTCCAACAGGACCTTGTTCACCAATCGGACCTTGCGGACCTTGCTCTCCGACCGGACCCTGTTCTCCTTGTATTCCTTGGGGACCTTGTTCTCCGACCGGACCTTGTTCACCTATCGGACCTTGCGGACCCTGTATACCAGGGTCGCCCTGTGGGCCCTTGTCACCGGTCTCTCCCTTATCGCCTGTTTCTCCTTTATCTCCAACAGGACCTTGTTCGCCTTGGATTCCTTGGGGGCCTTGTTCACCAATCGGGCCTTGTGGACCCTGTATGCCGGGATCGCCCTGTGGGCCTTTGTCCCCGGTCTCTCCCTTATCGCCTGTTTCTCCTTTGTCTCCAACAGGA
>NZ_JBSXNR010000053.1:0-88843 GCF_056857735.1 Flagellimonas sp. L-11 | reverse complement strand
CATGGAGGTAATGACCCCTTGTCCAAATTCGGGATTGGGTGCCATTATGGTCACCAGTCCGTTATCGCCTATTCTTAGGTAGGCATTGATCTCGAACCACTCGTCTGGCATTTCCCGAGCGGCCATTTTTTCGGCATCCTTAGGCCTACAGGAATTCAACATGCTGAACCCAAGTACCAATCCGCCACTGGCCAGACTTGTATTTCTGATGAAGGCGCGGCGGCCCATTTGTGTCTTTATCCTTGCCATCTTCTGAATTTCTTAATGATTAAACGTTTTCCTGGTTAGCGGCAGTTTTGATCGCCTTTTTGATCCTTGTATAGGTACCACAGCGGCAAATGTTGCCGTTCATGGCCATCTCGATCTCCTGGTCCGTTGGATTGGGGTTCTTCTTCAACAGGGCGGATGCCGTCATGATCTGTCCTGCTTGGCAATAGCCGCATTGGGGCACATCAACTTCCAACCAGGCTTTTTGAACGGGATGGTCCCCATTTTCAGACAGTCCCTCGATTGTGGTTATTTCTTGGTTCCCCACGGAAGAGACCGTCAGCATACAGGATCGTGTCGCCACATCCCCAAGATGTACGGTGCATGCCCCGCATTGTGCGATACCACATCCGTATTTGGTCCCGACCATGTTCAAATGGTCCCGCAATACCCAAAGCAGGGGTGTATTAGGGTCTACATCTACATCACGCTGTTTCCCATTGATATTTAAAGTGTATGTTGCCATGATAAAAAATTGTTCCTTTTAAAGTTATCGAAATTCTTTTAAAGTGCCCTCGTTGTTTAGAGCCTTTGAAGAATTGTTGTGTCAATGTTCAATTTTATGGGTATCGCGGACACTGCTAAAAGTAAGGTCCAACAGCTTCCAGTCACCGCCCTCTTTTTTATAGAATTCGGTCACCGTAAACTCATTGGACACATCATTGCCACGAACATGGGCCACAAGGGTGATCCTGTTCCAAAGCACGGCGGTGTCATTGCCAAAAAGCTCGACGGCCACATCGTGGACATCTGCCTGTTTGTACCAGATACTTCCCGATTCAATGATTTCGAGTTCCCTGTCCTTTTTCCACGAACCGCTCATGTGCACAAATTTGGCCTTGTCATGAAAAAGAGATTCCAGTTTGTCCACATCCTTGTCCGCCATCCATTGCCATTTTGTTTTGGAAAGCTCCTTGATTTCTTGTTCAATTGCAGCGTCCTGTGCGTAGAATGACATGTTGATCATCACTAAAAAAATTCCAATCAATACTGTTTTCATTTTGAAAAGTTTACAACTGTTGTAATTCATATTGTTTATCCAAAATTCAATTTTGTCGCTATATTTATGGTAATTGAATCCTCAATACCCAAACATAAACATTAATTTTAGTGGCAAACCAACCCAGATTACGGTTATACTTACCATAACTACAGAATTCAGAAGGGGGTGTTTGATTTACTGGTAATCAACAGCTTATATTTATCAAAATTTAATACTTATATGCAAGATGTATTGACCATTAACACCATAGGTGATTATCTCGCTTTGAGAAAACAGGAAGTCCTGCACCCATTGGTGGGCATAGTCGACTTTAAGCATATTGTCGAAGAAGGAAACACGATTAAGGGATACGACTCCCTACATTTTAATTGTTACGCTATCTTTATTAAGGATACCAAGGGATGTAAGATAAAGTATGGGGGCAAGGACTATGATTATGATGAGGGGACCTTGGTTTTTATAGCGCCGAATCAGACTATTGGTTTGGGGAATTATTCCCCCAATTACAAACCCGAAGGGTATGCGCTTCTTTTTCACCCAGATTTATTGCTGGGGACAGAATTGGGTCACAAAATCCATTCCTATAGCTTTTTTGCATACTCCAGTAACGAGGCACTTCACCTTTCCACAAAGGAACGAAGGGTGATTTTGAGCTTGTTGGAAAAAATTCAGTTTGAATTGGAACAGACCATTGACAAACACAGTAAAAAGCTGATTGTATCAAACATCGAACTGTTTTTGGACTATTGTACGCGTTTCTATGACCGTCAGTTCTTGACGCGAGAAATTGAAAATATAGGCTCTCTGGAGAAGTTCGAAAAATTGTTGAACGATTACTTTGCATCGGACCAACCCCAAAAATACGGTACTCCATCGGTTGGTTACTTTGCAGAATGCCTGCACCTTTCTTCCAATTACTTTGGCGATTTGGTTAAAAAAGAGACTGGGAAATCCGCGCAGGAGTATATCCAGAACAAACTCATTGAGGTAGCCAAAGAAAGAGTTTTTGACCCCAATAAATCGGTTAGTGAAATAGCGTATGGACTAGGGTTTAAATATCCACAGCATTTTACCAGACTTTTTAAGCAACGGGTTGGACATTCCCCTAGTGAATTCAGGAATTTGAATTAGCTATTGACAGCTCCAGGCAAAGCATGATTTATTACATCTGTATTATTGTTCCCAGGAGGTAAAGCCACTTCAGAAAAGGCTATGGTTACATAAAATCTGTCTGCCATAGCGGAAACCAAAAGCAACGGAAAAGAAACAAACAGTAACCGAAAGATATTTTTCATTCTTTTGAGGTTATATTAAAATCTAAAAAATTACCTTCAGTACCATGTCGACAAAGAAACGAATTGCACAAATGATAGGCCGTCCAGAACAAGGTATCATCATTTTTAAACCTTCTCCGTTTAATAGGGGTATCTGACCTGAGCTGTTTCTGGATGTCCGGATTTATGAACATGCAACATCTTAAAATCAGCACCATCAAATACAAGAATCATTACAAAATTTGGACAAAGCATAGCATCCGCCCCTAAAAAAGGCAACAAAAAAAAGAGGCTAAAAAGCAGCCTCTTTATTGATTATGTCTTGGACATCGAATAAAGTTTCTTTATGCTAGGGCATTAAGGAGTATGTAAAATCAATTCTTGTTTGGACCACAGTTCCTGTCACCTCTGTTACACTGTAAATTTCTGAAAAAGTGAATTGAGAGGAATCCTCGTTAAATTCCAGGACAGTGGTTTGCAAACTACAGGAAGATACCAGACTAAGGTTTTGAGACGCCAATTCCCATGTTCCTGTTGATGCAGCAATGTACTCACAATCTTCTTCATATTTCCCCAGTTCGTAAGCATACGACCTATCTTCCCCAAATGTATAAGAAGCATCTTTTTTACATTCAGCGTATTGTGCAAACAGGTCAGTGGATGGGTTGTCCGTGTTATCATCGGTCAAATCCAATTCTTTGGCAGCTACAATTCCAGAAAGTACCCACTCCCCTACCAATTTTTGCTCATTGGCACTAAGATCTCCCGTAAAATCTTCGGCACATTCCACCCCGTCATCCGAAGTACACGATAGAAGCATTGCACCAATACAAATCAAGATTCCAGCATTAAAAAGCTTTTCTTTCATTTCGATTTAAATTTTATTGTTTAATAAATGATGGGCAAGAGTGTAAATGGTTGTGTGCAAATGCTAAAAAATCCCTTGCCAAAACTTCATCCAATTAAGACGGTCAATGTCCATTAACCGGTTTTGGGCCGAGTTCACAAAATCGCATAAAATTAAATCTAAAAAGAGCGGGTACCTGTGTTTATGTGAACAAAAAGTCCATTGCCTATTTTCCCTATATTGAACAAGAGGATGATGAAATTGCGGATGAGTTATGGCATAATTCCAAGGACAGGCTCAAGAAACTCACAGAAAAAAGAAGCCCAATGTATTTATTGATGGTAAAATTTCTATTTTTTCCGCAATGGAAGTACTACCGGAAAACTGCTGATGAGCGCTCCGAAAGTTCCCTAACTAGTGATCTGATGAAGGATTTGCTTAGAGTTCCCTGATCTTTATATTTCGGAACCAAGTTTCAAAATACCAATACTGCAGTGCTATTTTGCCCTCGGTGGTCCGGCCAAACTCAGGATATTTGGAAAAATGGGTCTCAGCGATCCTTTCTTTCCATTCAGGTGTGCTGAAATCTTCCTCAGCAGTGAGAACCCCATTCAGGTAAAACGCTACTTTCCCGTCCACTTGTTTTATTCGGGTCTTGTTCCACTCCCCTTGTTTTACCTCCACTTTATTTTGCTGAGGCTGAAAAACGTACAAACAACCCGGCCTTTTCTCTGGTACATCGTAATCCATGTGGTCCGCTCCCAACATTTGATATTCCGGGCCACTTTGCCATGCGGTTGGAACATCCGGCATTTCCTGTACGTTGATGAAAATTCCGCTATTTCCGTTCCCAGCCACCTTCCATTCCAATACTAGTTCATAATCTTCATAAGGCTGATCGGTAACCAAATCGCCTGCCGTTAAAGATTCATCGCCGGTATTGCTATGCAATTCACCATCCACAACCTCCCAAACCGAATTGGCGTTGGGATCGTTGTACAGATGCCATCCATCCATCGTCTCTCCATCAAAAAGCAACTTCCATCCTTCTTTCCTTTCCACATCCAATAATTGGTTATGGACAGCATTTTCCATGGCAGCTTTTTTGGTTCGCCAAGTATTGGACTCTTCTTTTTTGTTCTCGCCCTTACAGGAAGCCAGCACCAATAATGCGATAATACATCGGGTAATTCTTGAATACATTTGTGGTTTAGTTTGATTTATAGTGCAGTGGCTAAAGATAAAAAAAGAAATTCATCCAATGTTGCCCAGATATATATCAATACAATTTTTGATGGTTAAGTGACTTAAGTCACTTTGGGAAAAATCGGGTTTTTATAAATTGCAGTCTATAATTTTTTAGAAACAATGAAAGGAAATTTTGCAGCTTTGATCAACAGCGACCAATTAACGCTAGTGGATTTTTCGGCAGAATGGTGTGGTCCCTGTAAAATGTTGGCCCCAATTTTAAAACAGGTAAAAGATGAAATGGGCGATGATCTAAAAATTGTGAAAATAGACGTCGATAAAAACCAAAGCCTTGCCAACACCTACCAAGTAAGGGGTGTTCCCACAATGATCTTCTTTAAAAACGGCGAACAACTCTGGAGAAAATCCGGAGTACTCCAAAAGGGGGAAATTGTGCAATTGGCAAAATCGTTCTTGTAATCTTGTACCGATTATTCAAATAAGTGGATGACCAAAAAAGGCACCTTGGAACTAAAACTTACTTTTTTGATGACAGGTTCCCGTGTCAACCTTTCAAAGAAAGTATGGTTTTGATTGATCATTACAACCATATCAATGGTTTTGTCTTTTTCAACCAATTGCTGAATGGCATTGTTAACTGAAGTGTCCTTTTCCACCTCAATAAATTCGTAGTCAATGGATTTAAGGCGGTTTTTCAATCCTTTTTTGGAAGCTTTTTGTTCAGGGGCCAGTGCATCCAAACTGCCTACATGGGCTATCCATAATTTAGCTTTGAAATGTTCGACGAAATTCAAAAGTGGTTTCAGTTCGTAGTTTTCAAAAAGATGCTCATAACCCGTTGCCAATAGTATGGCATCTATTTCTTTGTCTATTTGATAATCATCCGGCACCGCAATAACAGGACAAAAATCCACTTCCTTGATAACTTTATAGGTATTGCTTCCCATAAAGACTTCTTTTAATCCCGAGGCCCCTTTGGTTCCCATAATAACGTAATCAATCTCCTCGCGATAGACTGTCTTTCCAATGGCATTGACAAGGTTATCCGGAACCGAACGGGCAATAAATGTATGTTCTGGGTTTTTGTCAAAGCTTTTTATTTTTTCCAATTCCCTTTTGAGGTCACGGTCGGATTGTTCCTTGATCAAATTGTACAAACGGGTATCGTTGGCTCCCGCCATTTTGGTTGATAAACCAGAGGCACCCACCTGATAAGAATTCAGGATAAAAAAATCACAGGGAACATCCTTAAAGATCGTCAAAGCATAAGCAATGGCGTTCCAAGCATTATTGGAAAAGTCCGTGGGCAATATGATCCGTTTTTTCTTCACGATTTTATCTCTTAATGTTCTGCATTACCATAAATGGTATTTTAATCTTCAATCCCAGTAAATCTACTGTCGACCTATAGAGCATATCCTCAAAAAAGGAGTGCCTAGAGTTCAACATAACCAGCATCCCTGCGTCTTTTTGCTCAATTTGCTCCAGAATGACCCCTGCTTTGTTTTTAACAGGCGTTGTCTCAAAATGGAGGTAGCTATTGGCCAAGGCTTCTTCCAAAAACAACTTGTTATCTTCTTGTCGAGGACTGAGTTCCTCAAAATCCGTTATGTACAAACAGTATACCTTGGACTTAAACTTACCGGCCAGGTCACCTAAAAGTTTTAACTCCCTTCGCTTATAAGGAAGCAAATAATCTGTTGGAAAAAGAATGGCCTTAGGTTGTCTGTACTCGAAATCTTCCGGTATGGCCAGCACCGGACACTTTACATATTTAAAAATCTCTATGGTGAAACTCCCGAATGTGGTTTTGTGATCGCTGGTCTCCCCTTTGGTTCCCATGATCACCACATCAATGTTCATTTCATCCACAAAATCATTTATACTATCCACTAGATTGTCAAAACGTGCTACGGTCTCAAAATTGTGCAAGGGGTTTGGTGGTTCTCCAATTACGGAATTGACCAATTCATCCAATTTCTTTACCGTTTGTTCCCTTTTCTCTTCTTTCAGTTTCCCAACACCCTCCAACACTGCCGTTTTATACTTGCCGTATACCTCCTCACCATAGGCGTGCAGCACAAAAAAACAAGCGCGCTCACATTTAAAAAGCTCTTGTGCATATTGCAGGGCATGCAAAGCATTTTTGGAAAAATCGGTAGGAATCAATACGGTTTTCATGGGTATCTCGCTTTTATCAAAGATAAATCGATGAAAACGTATAAAAAATGACCTAGGTCACGATATGGATGGAAAATATCTTAACATCCTTTATTTTGAGGGACTTCCATAAAACAATAGTGCCCCTTAAAAGGAGCACTATTTATACTATATATTCTAATAGTTATTATTTACCATTGAACCATATCATCACATAGGCAACGATAGCTATAATAATGACAGAAATGGCAATATCTTTCCAATTGTAGCTGCTTTTGTTCTTCTTTCTTTCTTCATCTGAAATAGTGGCATAGGTAAGGTTCTTTAGCTTTTCATCCGATGGTGCCGGGGTAGCATAACTCACGACCACAATCAATATAATGCAGAAAAGGAAGAACCATGATGCAAAGGACAAGAAGTTCATATCCCCTAAAAGGAACCAGAAACTTCCGGGATCCAATGAATCTTTGACCAACTCAAGAACAATCCTTAAAGCCCCAACGATAAATCCAACCACCATGGTTACAAATGCGCCCTGTGAGTTGATTCGTTTATGGAAAATACCCAGTAAGAACACCGCCGTAATCGGAGGCGCAATATAAGATTGGACGCTTTGCAGATATTCGTAGAGCACCCCGGAGATATTGGCCATGATCGGAATCCAAATAATACCGATAATCACAACTATTATTGTTGCGATCTGACCTGTTCGCACCAATTTTTTCTCTGGCGCATTGGGTCTTAGTTTTTTATAGATGTCCACCGTAAACAAGGTAGAGCACGAATTAAATACGGAAGCCAAAGAACTCATCAAAGCGGCCAAAAGTCCTGCTGCCACCAAACCTCGAAGTCCCGATGGCAACAAGTTACTCATCAAAACCGGGAATGCTTCATCAGGACTGTCCCAGTGCAATTCTCCCCTCATCTTTAAGGTAAGGGCGATCACACCTGGAATCAAGAACAAGAATACAGGGAAGAGCTTTAACAAAGCACCAAAAATCGTTCCTCGCCTACCTTCTTTAATATTCTTTGCGGTTAAGGCACGCTGCACAATATATTGGTCCGTACACCAATACCAAATACCGGTAATGGTACTGGCAATTAAAAGTGATGGCCAAGGAAAATCAGGGTCTGAGGCCGACCTCCACATGTTAAGGTATTCAGGGGTTACGGTTTCTTTCATACTTTCCCATCCGCCTACATGGTCTAAACCAATAAATGTTAGGGCCGCGGCTCCTATTACCAAGATAATGGCCTGCAAGGTTTCTGTATATACCACGGCACGCATACCTCCAAGCACAGTATAAATCCCTGTAAGCACAACGGTTGCTATGGCACCTGTCCAAAAGTCGATACCCAATAATGCCGACACCACTACTCCACCAGCATAAATGGTTACGGAAATTTTGGTGAGCACATAGGCCACAATGGAAAATACGGAGAGAATCCATCTGGCCCTTGCGTCAAATCGTTTTTCCAAAAATTCGGGCATGGTAAACACTCCCGCTCTTGCATAGAAGGGCAAGAACACCCAACCAAGAATAAGAACGATCCAAGCCTGTATTTCGTAAATGAGCATGGGCAAACGGTCCCCTGCACCAGCTCCTGCCAATCCCACAACATGCTCCGAACCAATATTCGATGCGAAAATTGAAGCACCAACAACAAACCATCCCACATTTCTACCTGCCAAGAAATAATCCTCGGTGTTGTTCTCTTTTTTTCGGATTACCCATAGGGCTATTCCTAGAAGTACCAGAAAATACATGGATATGGCAATCCAATCAAAAGTATCCAGCGTCTGCATAATAGTTTATTGTTTGGTTGATAGTCTGAACATGGTCCTAGTAGAATACGTTTCCCCGGGATTTAACCTAACTGAGGGAAAATTAGCTTGGTTAGGGCTATCTGGATAATGTTGTGTTTCCAAACAGAACCCAGAACGTTTCCCGTAGACACCCCCATCCTTTGCCGGTAATGTGCCATCCAAAAAGTTTCCGCTGTAAAATTGTATGCCCGGCTCATTGGTATACACCTCTAACAATCTACCCGTGTTGGGATGGTACGCCGAAGCTGCCAAACCAAAATCTTCTTCTCCCTCGTTGAGCACCCAACAATGGTCGTATCCTCCCCCAAGGTCCAACTGTTCATTGTCGGCCTCTATCTCTTCTCCGATGGATTTAGGCTCTTTAAAGTCAAAAGGAGTTCCAGCAACTTCCCTAAATTCCCCTGTTGGGATCAAACCTCCATCAACCGGCAGGTACGTATCTGCATTCAAATAGATCTCATGGTCCAAAACGGGCTTGGAAAGTTGCCCCGAAAGATTAAAATAACTGTGTTGTGTTAAGTTAACTACCGTTGGTTTGTCCGTAACAGCTTCATATTGGATATCCAATTCGTTCTCATTGGTAAGGGTATAAGTAACTTTTACATCCAATTTCCCAGGGTATCCTTCTTCCCCATCTTCACTGGTGTAGGTAAGCTCCAAAGTCGCTCCCGCTCCTGTATTTTTGGGTATAGCGTTCCAAATTACCTTATCGAATCCTTTTTCCCCTCCGTGAAGGTGATTGTTACCATCGTTCGTGGCCAGCGTGTAGGTCTCGCCATCCAAAGAAAACTTCCCTTTGGCAATACGATTCCCATACCGCCCAATAAGTGCTCCAAAGTATGGGCTACCATCAAGGTATTGTTCCAAACGATCAAAACCTAGGACTATATCCTCATAGTTTCCCTGTTTATCGGGGGCCGTCCAACGAGTGATGATACCACCATAGGTGATGACATCCACTTCCATTCCTGCTTCATTTTTTAAAGTGAATTTCTTCACCTTTGTGCCATCGGGCATTTCCCCAAAAATGGTTTCTTCAATGGGGTTTTGTTCACTTTCAGTTTTTGCGGTTTCCATTTCTGACTGGCTTTCTTTTTTGTTTTGCTTACAGCCCATAGTTGTAAAGACCAAAAGTAAAACACAGTAAAATATAGAAGGTTTGGCTATCCTCATCATTTATAGTTTTATGTTAGTTTGATTACATTCCATGCTGAAACAAATGATAGTATGCTTCGTTGGCATGGAGTTGATCTTTAAATGCTCTAAGTTTCGTGTCCGAATCTATGACTAAAAGTTCTATTCCGAAAATATCGGCGAAATCTTCCATGTATTCGGTGGTCAATGCTTGTGTATACACGGTATGGTGCGCCCCACCAGCATGAATCCATGCGGTAGCGGCAACATCCAGATTTGGTTTTGCATCCCAGAGCACACGTGCCACGGGCAGTTTTGGCAAATCGGCCATAGGCTCCACTGCCTCCACTTCGTTCACGATCAAACGGAACCTATTGCCCATATCGATCAATGATGCATTCAGCGCTTCTCCCGCTGGTGAATCAAAAACCAATCGCACAGGGTCTTCTTTGCCTCCGATGCCCAAGGGATGCACTTCGCAAGATGGTTTTGCACTGGCAATGGAAGGACAGATCTCCAACATATGCGAACCCAGTACATAATCTTTTTCAGGGGTGAAGTGGTAGGTATAGTCCTCCATGAACGAAGTTCCACCGTCCAATCCGTCGGCCATTACTTTCATGGTTCTTACCATGGCAGCGGTTTTCCAATCGCCTTCGCCACCAAAACCATATCCGTCGGCCATTAAACGTTGTACTGCAAGGCCTGGCAACTGTTTCAAGGCACCAAGATTCTCGAAGGTATCGGTAAAGGCCTTGAACCCGCCTTCATCCAAAAAGGTGCGAAGTCCCAATTCAATTTTTGCCGAATCTATCAAGGATTGACGTTGTGCTCCATTTTTTTGAAGGGATTCCGACAAATTGTAACTGGCTTCGTATTCATCAACCAATTGATCAACGGCATGTTGGTCCAATCCATCAATAATATTGGTTATATCTGACGAATCATAACCGTTCACAGCTACGCCAAAACGCATCTGGGCGGCGACCTTATCGCCTTCGGTAACTGCAACTTCACGCATATTATCGCCAATACGGGCTACTTTCATGTGCTGCAATTCGTCAGCCCCCAAAGCAACTCTCGCCCAAACAGCCAGTTTTTGTTGCACGCGCTCATCTTTCCAATGACCCACCACTACTTTGCGATTTTTGCGCATTCTGGACATCATAAATCCAAACTCACGGTCACCATGCGCGGATTGATTCAGGTTCATAAAGTCCATATCAATATTGTCCCAAGGGATTTCAGCATTAAATTGCGTATGTAGATGACACAATGGCTTACTCAATATCTTAAGGCCGGCAATCCACATTTTTGCCGGTGAAAAGGTATGCATCCATGCTACCAAACCAATACAGGATGGATTGTTGCTCGCTTCACGACAAAGAGCGGTTATTTCTTGCGGTGTGGTAACAATAGGTTTAAAAACCAAGGAGACAGGCAATTTCCCGGCTGCATTCAAGCCATCAACAATATTTTTTGAATTACTGGCCACTTGTTTTAAGGTTTCGGGACCATATAAATGTTGGCTTCCTGTTACAAACCAGATCTCTTTTTTGGATATTTTCATTTACTGTAATTTTTTTATTGACCGTAGTAAGCATTTTTTCCGTGCTTACGTTCATAGTGTTTTTTTATTAGTGAATCTTTTAATCTAGGCGCTTGGGGGTTTATCTGTAAGGTCAAGTAGGCCATTTGGGCCACTGTCTCCAACACTTTGGTATTGTAAACCGCCTTGGCCGCGTTTTTGCCCCAAGCAAATGGGCCATGGTTTCCAATGAGTATCATTTCAACCTCGTTGTAATCCAAATTTCTTTCCTTGAAGCAATCCAAGATTTGGATGCCCGTATTGTGCTCGTAATTTCCTTCTATCAGTTCACCTGCCATCGGCGGGGCACAGGGAATATCCTGGGTAAGGTGATCGGCATGTGTGGTTCCAAAAATTGGAATATCCCTTTGCGCCTGCGCCCAGGAAACGGAATACATGGCGTGGGTATGGGCCACCCCCCCAATATTTTCCCATTTTTTATAAAGATAACCATGGGTTTTGGTGTCGGATGATGGCCTAAGGTTTCCTTCAACCACATTATTATCATAATCCACAATTACGATATCCGCTGGTTTTAGGGTTTCGTATGGCACACCACTGGGTTTTATAGCGAAAACAGCATTGTCCCTGTCCACGGCACTTACATTACCAAAGGTGTATATGACCAACCCCAGGGCATTGATTTCCATGTTCGCCTCGTAGCATTCTTCCTTAAGCGATTTGTATTTTGAGCTCATGGCTTATTTGTTTTTGTTGGTTTGCTGTTCCACAAAACTTCCAAGTTGTTTGTAGTCTTCCAATAATTTGGCGTACACTTCCACTTGGGAGGACTGTGGAGAATATTCTGCTTCAAAGTCACTTCCCATTACTTTGCTGGCCTCGATCACATTTTTATGGATTCCTGATGCCACCGCAGCATAAATAGCTGCACCCAAAGCTGGGGCTTGGTCCGATTCTGCCACTTTTATGGGCATGTTGAGCACATTGGCCAGGGTCTGCATAATGAATGGCGACTTCCTCGCCACCCCACCGATTCCGATTACGGTATCGATTTTCACCCCTTCATCTTCAAACCGGTCCACGATCATTTTGGAACCAAAGCAAATGGCATTGACCAAGGCCTTGAAAATATGGGGGGCTTTGGTTCCCAGTGATATTCCCGAAATGGCACTTTTCAATTCTTGATTGGCGTCTGGCGTTCTTCTTCCATTTACCCAATCCAAGGCTATCGGGACCACTTCCGACAGAGGGATACTTTCGGCCTGTTCTGCCAAGCTGCGAATAAATTTGGATTCGATCTCAGCTTTAAGTTCTGCCTTTTGTTTTTCGGAAAGCACTTTGGAGTTCAAAACCAGGTTATCAATGGGCCATTGCAACACGCTTTTGAACCAGGCCAGCACATCTCCAAAGGCAGATTGCCCGGCTTCGAGACCGACCATGCCAGGGATTACGGAGCCATCAACCTGACCACAAATACCTTTGACGGTCTTGTCGCCAATGGCTTCATTGGAGGACACCATAATATCACAGGTGGATGTACCCATGACCCTTACAAGTGCGTGATGGTCCACTTTGGCACCAACTGCCCCTGCATGGGCATCAAAAGTACCTACGGCAATCACTGTATCGGTGGTTAGGCCCAATTTGCCCGCCCATTCTTTATTTAGATTTCCTGCTATTTCGTTGGATGTAAATGTTTCTTCGTACAAATCATCACGAAGTGAGGCCAAATAGGGGTCCAGTTTTGATAAAAATGCCGCATCGGGCAGTCCGCCCCAGCTTTCGTGCCACATGGCCTTGTGGCCTGCTGCGCATCTACTACGCTTGAATTTTTTCAAATCCTTTTCATCCGCCAAGAGATAGGTGATAAAGTCGCAATGCTCCATCCACGTGTGCGTGGCATCGATTACATCCTTGTCTTCCCTGGCCACATGGAGTATTTTGGCCCAGAACCATTCCGAAGAATAGATTCCGCCTTCATACTTGGTGAAATCCACACCGCCCCAACCTCTTGCCAATTCGTTGATCTCATTGGCTTCCTTAACCGCTGTATGGTCCTTCCAAAGTACCATCATGGCATTCGGATTTTCCTCAAAGCCCGGCACCATGGCCAATGCCACACCACCTTCGGTCACTGGCATGGGCGAAGAGCCTGTGGTATCGATACAGATTCCCTTTACGGTTTCCGGGGCCACGCCACTCTGTTGTACCACAGTGGTTATGGTGTGTTCCAATCCTTCGATATGGTCCAGGGGGTGCTGCCGGAATTGGTTGATTTCCGGCTTGCAATATTTCTGTGCCCTCCATCTGGGATACCAAAATACTTCCGATGCCAGTTCCGCCCCATTTTGAGCATCGATCATCACCGCCCGTACCGAGTCGGAGCCGTAGTCTAGTCCTATTACGTATGCTTTCATTATGTTGGTCAGTCTTCATAGGGCATTTTTCAATGCCGAGTGTTGTATTTATGTATAAATATGTGTTCTTTAATATATCAACATCAATAGCTTTTAAGCCCAAAACCTATTTTCGGTACAATTCTTCAAAACGCTGTTTTGAAAAACCACTCAAATTGACGGTTTTGAACATAAAAACACTTCAGTTCCAGTTTTTTTTGCTCGATCTTTTAAAAAAATGTCCGAAAAATGTATCAAGAACAAATGCTTTTTTTATCCATTATTCAAATTAATCCCAATCCGTATTGCCTTCTGCCTTAGCGGGCAACCATACCTTCATTTTCCCGATTCCCCTATTGGACCAAGCATAATAGGGTATGGCGGTCAATTTTTCGTTTGATATCGTATTGACCCCTTTCAATAAATCGGGCTGCATCTCCACCTTGAATTCTTCGTTTGCAGATAGTTGGATATCATCAAACTTGCCTTTGTTATCGATTTCTTCTACCGCATAAACAATGGGGCCATATTCAAGTGACATTTTCCCTTTATCTTCCTCTACTTTTGGATTGGCGATTACTTTTCGAACAGACATTGGAAATTCCAGTTCTAACACATCCCCCTTTGTCCACTCCCTTGAAATGGTGAAATAGCCATCCTCGGCTTGAACATCGAGTTCTTCGCCGTTCAGGCTTATCTTGTTTGTTTCAGTTGTGGTTGTGCCATATTGGTAGAGGTTCCCGGGCAATACCTCGTTCCTAGCCCAGCCGGGAATCCTGAGTTTCATGGCAAAGTTTCCTTTTTCCTCTTTTGGGTCGATGGAGAGTTTTACCTTTCCGTTCCAAGGGTATGAGGTTTCCTGTGATAGTTTTACGGTTTGGGCTTTAAGATCGACCGTGGCATCGTTCGCTGCGTATAGGTTCACAAAAACCGTATCGTCCGTTTTGGAATAGATCAGACCGGGCATTGCGGGAAGGAATCGTATGACGTTGGTGGGGCAACAGGAACAATCGAACCAGTCCTTTCGGGTGCAGGCCCCTTGATTGAATTTGTATACCCCATCGGATTCCAAGGCATTGGGATAAAAGAATTTTTGTCCGTCCAAAGAGAGTCCAGAGATCAACCCATTGTAGAGGGTCCGTTCAATCACATCAAAATATTTTACATCCCCTGTCAGGTTGTGCAATCTGTGGTTCCAATAGACATCGCCAATGGCGGCACAGGTTTCATTGTAGGCCGTCAGGTTGGGCAATTCGTAGTTCTCACCAAAAGCCTCCCCTTCGTGTTTGGCCCCGATCCCACCAGTGATGTACATTTTTTTGTTCACCATATTCTCCCAAAGGGCGTTCACAGCCTTCAGGTAGGCCGTATCCTTTTCTATGGCTGCTATGTCCGTCATACCGGCGTACATATATACTGCCCTTACGGCATGCCCCACCACTTCATCTTGGTCTGTCACGGGCACATGATCCTGGGAATAATCACCAAAAAGTTCGTGGTGTTCCGGTTTTCCTCTATGGTCCAGAAAGTATTTGGCCAAATCAAAATAGTCCTTCTTTCCAGTAGTTTGATAGAGTTTTATCAAACCTGTTTCAATGATCTGGTGTCCCGGCACAGCAGCAACTTTACCTTCCCCCTCACCAAAAGTCCGCACCATCAGGTCCGCATTTTTGATGGCAATGTCCAGAAAGTTCCGCTTCCCAGTGGCCTTGTAATGCACCACGGCAGCTTCGAACAAATGTCCTGCATTATAGAGTTCGTGGCTCATGTCCAAAGATTCCCAACGTTCGCCCCTGTCCACTTTTACCCAACTTGCCGGGGGCTTTGCGGGATCTATGGTCCGCCAGGTAGTAAGATATCCGTCCGTTTCCTGCCCCACTTTTATGATGGACACCAAGGAATCCAGCAATTTTTCCAGTTCGGGGTTGGGTGCGCTGATCAGCGAATTGGAGGCTCCCTCTATAATCTTATACACATCCGTATCATCAAAGGGCATGGCCCCTTTAACCGAGCCTTCCATCTCTCCGCCGGCAATCAAAAAATTATCGAACCGTCCCTCTTCCCTACACTTTTCTATGGCATATTCGATGGTTTTTTCCTGTACTCTTTGGATGATGGGCAGCCAAAAATCGTCGTGCACTTTTACATTTCTGATATTTATGGGCTCAATGGGATACCCAGATGCCACATGGGCCTTCTCCTTGCTCTCTTGTTGTTTATCTTGCTGCTCCTTACATGATGTGGTCAACACCAGAAAACTGGTCATTGCCAATAATGCTTTTTTCATTTGGTGCTATTTTCCTTGTAAAACAATAAGCGAGTGTGCGGGAACGACAAGCGAGATTTTCCCTTTTTTCAATTTGGCTCCTTTGAATTCCTTTGGGGTCACTTTTTCGGGATCATCAAAGGAATTATAGTCCTGCAACCTATCCGATGTCAAAACCTGTCCATTGATGTTTTTGATGTCCAGACCGGAAATATCCAGTTCTACGGGCATATTGTTTTCAGGGTCTATGTTCACCAAGGAGATATGGATCTTCCCCGCTTGATCCCTTGACGCGGATACAGATAGGGCCGGAAGTCCCCTGAACATTTTATTTTTATCAATTTTGGATGGCAACAACTGCGCATCTTGGTGCACTTTGTACATGTGCATGACATGGTAAGTGGGAGTTTTGATCATTTTCTCCTCGTCAGTAAGGATCACGGCCTGTAGCACATTGACCATTTGGGCCAGATTGGCCATTTTCACCCTTCGGGCGTGGTTATTGAACGTATTGAGCACGGTTCCTGCGATCATTACATCACGGATGGTGTTCTGTTGGTAAAGCACTCCGTTTTTTACTTCGGGCTCGGCATCGTACCAGCCTCCCCACTCGTCCACAAAAAGGTCCACTTTCCCTTCGGGATCGTACTTGTCCATGATCTCGATGTGCTTGGTGACGTACTCTTCCATTTTCAGCGCCTGCTCCATCGACTTGAAGTAGATCTCATCGTCGAAATTGACAGATGGCCCTTTGTTGGACCAATCAATCACTGCGTAATCGTGAAGGGCCACGGCTTCCATTAATTCATGAGGCACATTTTTCATAAGGGTTTCCGTCCAGTGATAATCGTCTTCCGATGCACCTGATGCAATCCTATATACTTCCGTCTCACCAGACCAACCGGGCATGAAAGTGGCATATTGTCTGTAGATATCCGCGTAGTATTCCGCTGTCATGTTGCCACCACAGCCCCAGGTTTCGTTGCCAACCCCCCAATATTTTACTTTCCACGGCTCTTCCCTGCCATTTTCACGGCGCCAATCGGCCATGGGACTGATCCCGTCATGGTTGGTGTACTGTACCCAGTCTATCAACTCCTGTACAGTGCCACTGCCCACATTGGCAGAGAGGTAGGGTTCCGCACCCAATTCTTCACAAAGGTTCAAAAAGTTATGGGTCCCAAAACTGTTGTCCTCTGTGGTTCCGCCCCACCATCGGTTCACGATGGTAGGTCTATCTTCTTTGGGCCCTACCCCATCTTTCCAGTGGTAGGTATCCGCAAAACAACCTCCTGGCCACCTTAAATTAGGGATATTGAGTTCCTTGAGGGCCTCGATAATATCATTTCGGACTCCATCGGTATTGGGAATGATTTTGTTTTCCTCCCCAACATAAAGCCCCTCATAAATACAACGTCCCAGATGTTCGGCAAAATGGCCATAGATGTGTTTACTAATTTGCGGCGAACCGGATTCTTCTGTTATTTGGACCACAACGGATTGTTGTGCGGACAACTGCATTGAGAAGATCAAGCTGAAAAGTAAGGCAAAATATTTCATAAAAAACTAAATTACGGATTACAAAAAGTCAAAAAATGACCACGAACCTACCATGGCCATAACCATATATCACTAAACCTAAACCAACCCAAACAAGTCGCTTTGATCAACTATTGAAGGCCATTTCTTTAAGTGTTGTTTATACATTTATAAATATAGCAAAAGTTTTTGCGTTAAAACAAATTAAATTACAATTTTTATGTGTTTAATTTACACAATTAAAACTTAAAATACATTCAACTGATTTTATGGACCTTAAATATCCACAGGTATCAAGCAATTATTCATTATTGTGAATTTTGAAGGGACCAAAAGTGATTTTGGGGCCATTTCCGTACTGGATATTTGTCAAAAAAAGTTAGTTTTAAGAATTTAGAGCCCATGGAAATACCCAAAGAAGCGAAATTGTCCAAGGACATCAACACACAACTCAATTTCTATCAAAAAGAAGACCAAGTACTTTTGGCCGTGGACTGCATTATTTTTGGTTTCGACAAAACCAACCTGAAAATTTTGCTGATCAAACGAAATTTTGAACCTGAAAAGGGAAAATGGTCCCTAATCGGTGGGTTCTTGAAAAAAAATGAAAATCTCGACCAAGCTGCGACACGGGTGCTGAACACCCTCACCGGATTGAGCGATATTTACATGGAACAGCTCTACACCTACAGTAAAGTGGACCGAGATCCCGGCCAACGCACCATATCGGTGGCATATTTTGCCCTGATCGATGTGGATTCCCACCAGTTTGACGGGATTCAAATCGATTCTGCCCGTTGGTTCGACCTTGATGAAGCTCCCGAGCTCATTTTTGACCATAATGAAATGATCCGGAAGGCCATTTCAAGATTACAGCGCAGGGCCATGACCATGCCCATCGGTTTTGAACTGCTCCCTGAAAAGTTCACCATGCGACAGCTTCAAAACCTGTACGAATCCATTTTGGACAAAAAACTGGATAAGCGCAACTTCATCAATAAGATCAATTCTTTGGACGTATTGGTGAAATTGGACGAAAAGGATATGACCGTCTCGCGTAAGGGTGCCTATCTGTATGTTTTTGATAAAGAGAAGTACGAGAAAAAGGTCGAGGAAGACGGATTCAGTTTCAAACTGTGACCATTGTCAAAAGCTGTTCGGTTACTTTTTACCGTCTGACGGTCTTGTTTCCTCCATCAGCTTTTTGATTTCACTTTCGGTCAGCGCATAATCATACATCTGTATGGATGCCATATAGCCAGAATAGTTCTCGCCCACATCCGAGGCACCTATCCTTATTTTGGCAGCATCGATTTGCGAGGCAAGGGACATGACTTGGGAATTGTCCAATTTCCCATCCACATATATATTTTCCACTACTCCATCAAAGGTCAGCACTATATGGTGCCATTGATCGGCTGATGGAAGATTATTATATTCCATATCAAAATGGCCATCCAAATGTGCGGCTGCCCCATAATGTCCACTGTTAAAATGCAAAGCATTGTAGGAATTGGCCAGATTGAACCTAAACCTGTCGCACCAAGACACCAAACACTCGTCTTCTTTGGCTATTTGAGGGTTTTTGACCCATGTGGCCACGGTAAAGGAACCGTTCCATTCCAGACTTTTTGGAACCGGGCTGTCCAAAACAAGTGCCCCCTTGGTGAAGTTCAATGCCCTTGTCCCTTCCGCATCCTCTTCAACGGTCACTTCGCCTTCCTTCTCAAAATTCCCCCCGATGTTTCCCCTATTGGGCAGACTGGCAAGGTCATGTTGGATAGGTAAATCATTTGCATCAATAGCTACCAATTTCCTATTCAAACTTTTGGCCCCAGGTCCTTCTTTTGATGGTTTGCTTTGCAAATCCAACGGAGCCTCAAACAAGGAACCGAACACCTTGATGTTCCAGACCGCTGCGTACAGACCCGTCTTTTCAACGTCCAACACGGTAAGTTTCAAATAACGGGCCTTGACATCCCTGTCATCGATCATGGGACTCCCTGCAATCCTATTTTTAGAACGGTCTGCGAAAACCTCCCAATTTTTCCCATCCAAGGAATATTCCAATTTGTATTGATAGTAGTATCCGGCAAACTCAAATTGGGTCATCACCCTTTGTATTGGGGACACTTTTCCCAGATCCAAGGTCAAATGCTGCGGAAATGAATTGTTGCCAGCTTTCCACATGGTCGCATTGTGGTCGTCCGTGGCAAAAGATGGCCTGTACCGATAATCGTATCGGAGCGATTGTAAATGGTAAAAGGAAGAGGCGGTTGCCTTAGCTCCAAGCGCCAGGTTCTTCGCAGCATTGGATTTTACAAAATGTTGAAGGTCCTTGCTTCCCGGAACTACCTTTCTTATGGTGGAATCGTTTTCAAAAACCATTTCATCCATAGTAACTTGACGAGAGAGACCTCCCCTTGTCATGGGGTAATCGTGCTTATGATAAACGATATAGTAGCGTCCATCTTCTTCCAAAACCGAATGATGTCCGGGCCCGTGAACAGTTCCTTCCCCATTGGTACCAAGAATTGGATTGTTAGCACCTGGGGTAAAGGGTCCGTAGGGGCTGTCGGAATAGGAATATCTGACGTTGTAGGTTTCATCATGGCAGGAGCCACCGGAATACATCAAAATGTATTTGCTCCCTTTCTTCATCATATAGGCGGCTTCAAAAGGTTTTGGGGTCTCCTCCAAAGGAATGTTCTTTGCATTGCTGACCTTTGACATGTTTCCACTGTCCAATTCGCCTACGGCATATCCGCCATTGTAGTGCACCCAAGTGCCCCAAAAGGCATAAATTCGTCCATCATCATCCTTAAAGAATTGGGCATCGAGGGACGGAAATCCTTTTCTGGGATAGTTGTGGGCGATTACCGGGGTATCATCCTTGTTCAATTTTTCCCAAGGGCCAACGGGGGTGTCGGACACATATCCATAGATATTGCACCCCGCCTGACAATTGCCAAAATAGAGGTAATATCTACCATCATCCCCTTCAATGATATCCGGCGCCCAGAAATTCCTAAGGTTGATGGATTCCAGCGAGGGAACTTCCATGGTATAGTTGTACCAATGCCCAAAATCCTTGCTATACCAAACCGTAGGCACCCCGGAGGCCAACATTTCATTGTCGGTAGTGGCGTAGATGTAGTAGATATCTCCAAACCTTTTGATGGTAGGGTCGGCAAAATATCCGGGAAGAATCGGGTTGATATCTTCCATGGAAAGTGGTCCCATACGTTGCTGACCGGAAATGGTCCCCCATGCCAAAATCAACAACAATATGTTCAGCACCCTACTCTTCATTCAATTCCCCGGATTTGATTTCTTTGGTTTTTATAGTTTTACCTCGATTTCTTTTTTGCCCAGTTCAATTTGGTATGCTCCCCTTACTTTCTTGTATGAAAGTTCAACATCGCTTCCATCCACGCGTAAATAAGCGTAGGGAGTATGCGCTGTTTTTCCATTCAAGGTCAAGATCACCTCACCAGTACTGTCGTTATAGGCCACCTTTTTAAACGAACCTGCATCCAAGGTCAACCATAACTTTTTAGGCGCAATGAAGACCTTGGACTTTGCTGCCGTGGTCAATTCCATTTCCACCTCATCCCCTTTTTGGGACAGATTGCCGCCAAAGGCCAACCATCCCATATCCTCATCCTTGACAAGGTAGGAAGAAGTGTTCACGGCATATCCATAGAAACCGGAACCATAATCCCCGGAAATGCCATCAATTTTAAGGGTTGATGGGTATGAATGGAACGCTGCCGGGCCAAAGCCATCTTGAGTGATGTTGGAAATTCCGCCCAAAAGGCCTCCGTAACCCACTTTCAACAGATACAGATCGTCAGGCTTCTTTCGGAAGTGGCTCAGTACGGGAATGGCATTCAACGATGACCCATAATGATGGATCTGTCGTTCGACACGCGATGTTTCCCCCGCCTTTCCTCCATACAAAAAGTCCCAATACCTTCTGGCATTGCCGTTATAGCCCCAATGCGGCATAGTGGGCATATAGGCCAAAATGGCATTCAGGGTAACCATCGCCTTTCGGTCATACCCAAAGTAATCGGACCACATATACACTTCTTCCTGTCCTGTGGAATCCCAGGGCATCTCACTGCCAAAGGGATAATCCAAGGCCTTCCAGTGGTCCGCCCTTTCCTTCATCCGTTTTTCCAAATCGGTGGCCATCCCCGTAAGCCCTTCGTTTTTCAGATCTTCCAGAATCAAGAGGAATACGGATCCTTCCATCTGCCCAAACTGGGCATAGTAGGGAGCTTTCTCTACCATGGCAACACTGGTGTGGTAGGCATTTTCCAAATACCAATCCCAAGGACGGTTGTCCACCAGTCCCTCATGATAACGGGACAAACGATACATTGTCCAATAGGCCGCTGCCACGTGCGGATAATTGTACGATCTTCCGGGATCATTGGCATGCTTATGGTCCCAAGCAGCCCATGTATTGTAGTTGATCTTGTCGCTGTACGTTCCTTTCGGCAAAGAGTCGGGTTCGTAATAGAACACACTTTTCTTCACTCCATACTTTAGGGGCCCCTCATTGTACTGGATACCCCCCCATAGGGTTTCATCCACAAAGGCTTGTAATTTTTGAATCTCTTCCTTGTCGGGCTGCACCAACTGCTTCATAACGGCGGCCAACCAACTGCCCGCACCACCCTCATCGCTCAATCCACTGATCCAGACCCTTCCATCCTGTGCCACCTGTTCTTTCTTTTCATAGTCATAACTGATGGCCGATGGATTACGTCCAAAAGGGTCGTTGGGATCATCGAACCACTGTTCCGTGGTCAAAAAATGTCCGAAATCCTTGATGACCTCTGTTTCCGGTTTGATGGTTTTGTAATTGATGGTCTGCTCCACGCCATCAGCATAGGTTATGGTAAGCCTTGCCCTGCCCCATTTTTTACCTTGGACACTGTATTTTTTCTTTCCTGATGGGGTCTTGCCATCCTCTTTGATTTCCAAGGAACCTTTAGGTTCAATCCCCAAAGAAGCCACTTCACTTGTGTAATCAATGAACAACTGGCCCTCCACATCTTGGGGCAACACATAACCGGGCACCCCGACCACTACGGGACGCTCTTCTTCCACTAAAGTCTCCTGAATATTTTTGATTCCTTCAGAAAGCACAAATTTCAAGGAAAAGCTTTTGGTTGCCTTGGGCCGGAGGGTGAGCGATGTAGGCTCGTTCCACTGCTCCACATCTTTCCATTCTTTCTCTGCGTAGGCCTTACTGTGGGCCATCCACTCGTGAAAACCTTCAAAAACAATGCTTTTAGGGGTGGGGTCGTCCAACAAAGGCCTGTACGCCTCAAAGGCCATGTTCTCTTTGGGCAACACCAATAGTGCCGGGCCTCTTCCGCTCAATCTTTTCACTTCCAGATACCCCGCATCTTTTCCAATGTAAGGATCAAAAAACACATTTTGGGCATGGGTCTCGGTCAATGATTTCCCCTCCAGGATGTTATTGAAGATCATGGGAACGCCCAAGGCTCCGATTTCCACAGGGACATTTTGCTTATTGGTGATCTCAAAACGCATCACCAATTGTTCATTGTCCAATTCATAATAGCGTTTCACCGATACCGGAATGTCACCGGGCAAGGTGTTGGCCAAATCGGCACCGGCAAGGATATTTCCACTAACCTCCAAAGGCTTTACGGCTGCACGGCTGGTAGCGGTGGAATAATTTTTCCAAATACCGTTGGCATCCTTTATCCGAAGGTTGATGTCGCCAAGGTGATAGAGACTGTCCTTATCCCTGATTTCGAGCCGTTCCCCGGGGGTAAAATCAAAGTAAGGCTCGCTGTTTGGATTGAGTGCAGCAACCGTTTGCGAGGCCCGCACCAATTTTAACCGGAATTCGGGTGTATTGAATTTTTGATAGATATCGGCAATGCCCAAGGTAGATTCCCTTTTCTCGACCCTGCTCCAATAGGTTTCTTGTGCTTTTAGGGTTGATATGGTGGCAAAACAAAATGCCGAGACCATCCAATACTTTATATGCTTCATTTTAGTGCTAGTTTGGTTTTTGGGGGAAGTGTCTATTGACACCTCCCTATCCTTAAAATAATCTGTAGGTTCCTATTGGAACGCTGTGGAGAACTTCCACTTGGTTTTATAGTTTTTGTTGAGCGGTAGGTCCTGCAAAAGACTGCGAAGGAGCTCCACTGGCATTCTTCCTTCTTGCATCACCCGATCGTGAAATTGTTTTTCTGTCCAACCCTTTTCCAACATTTCATTTCGGAGCGCGTAAAATTGGAGGCCACCCATCATATAGGCCAATTGGTACAGTGGTGGATAATTGGTCGTAAACGAACGCCGCACCTCTGCTTCGGCATTGGCATACTCGTGGCCCACTTCATCCACCAAAAGGTCGATACACTCCTGTGGGGTCATTTCGCCCAAGTGGAATTTGAGCGAGAAAATGATCCGTGCACACCTGTGGATCCTCCAGAACAGCATTCCGAGTTTTTGCTCGGGTGTTTGCGGAAAATCCTTGTTCCATAGGTTAATTTCCCAATAAAGGGCCCATCCCTCTGTCCAAAAAGGGGTGGAAAAAGCCCTTCGGTAACTCTTGTGGCGGCTGGTCATGAAATATTGTAGATTGTGTCCGGGCAACAATTCGTGCTGCACCGTGGGAAACGAAAAGTTGGGATTGTTTCCGCGCATGCTCATCAACTTGTCATCATGGTCCATTTCCATGGTCGGATAGGAAATGATGATGTCCCTACCGCCCAAAAAGAACGGATTGACCTTCTGTCTTTCGGGGCTCATCATTTTCATGCCCCAGGTTTCCTTGGCCAAATCCGGCAAGGTGATCAAATCCCTCTCTTCTATAAAATCCACGGAATGTGAATACAGGTCCATGATGGCCTGTGGCTGCTCCCCGGCCGGAACGTAGGTATTCTTCACATGTTCCAAGGCTTTTTTCCAATCATCGCCATATCCCAATTCACGGGATGCCTTTATCATTTCATTTTTGCACCACTCAAATTGTTCTTCGGCAGTTTTTATAAGTTCGGCCGGCGTGTAGGGAATGAATGCCATGGCAAGGCTTTCATTGAGTGCTTCCTCTCCAATGGGCTTGCCAATGATACCGCTTCCATCGTCCTTGACACTGCCCTGCGCGTAATTTTCTTTGAGGAAATCCGCATAAGCGGTCAACTTTTCGTTGAGTTTTTTATAGGGTTCTTCCACCCACCAAGTAAAATCGGGGTCGTAGCCGTAATAAAAGTTGTATGCTTCCTCCAATCCCCTTTGCAATGAAAGTACAACGGTCGAGGCTTTGTCCGCAGTTTGCCAATCCTTGAATGGTTTTGATTTCCAGGATTCCATTTCCGAATCAATGGTTCTGGTGGCATTTTGAAATAACTGTGCCAAATTTTTGGCATCCGGTTTTTTGCCCCTGCGTCGTTCTTGGATGAACGGAAGGATATCCTTGGCAAAATGGCCTACTTCATCAACTTCCTTGAAGGCATTGTAATCTTGGTTCAAAAAATACTCCCCCTTGGTCACCAAGTTCTTCAAAAGAACATAATCCACCTTCCCCTGTTGGGATAAAGAACCAAAATCTATACTGGCCATTTTCTTTTGCCAGTCGGAATAGAATTTGGAGAAGCGCTGATAGTACTCGTCGGATTCGTCAACGATGTAGGTTCGGTCCAAGGCCCAGTTGTCGGCTTCGAACTCGGTGACGAGGTCGGCCAATTGGCTGGTCTGCGCTGTTGCGAGGGAGCCGACCATGACCGCTGCAATGATTCCTATTTTTTTAAAACCCATATTGTTCGTGTTTAGTTTTTGTCCGTTTCTACCTAAAGGTAGCGATTGGTTTTTCATTGTATTGGTTTCATTGATAAAATGGATCTACTCCAGGGTGACATCCAAATAAACCGAGTGGCGCCCGTAGGTTTCATAAAACGGCTTATAAACCACACCGTCAATGATAAATTCAAGTGCCTTGGGGTCACCTTTTATGGTTTTTCCTATATCCTCGGCATCCAAAGTCACTTTACGCCATTCATTTCGTGGTTCTGTTTCTTGGGCCACCAACAAAATGGGGCCATAAAAAAGACTTGCTATGTTTTGTTGGTCCATCACCGGATCCAAATGGAACTGGAACGGCATTTTTATGTCGATTTTATCACCATTTTTCCACTTGCGGCTCAGGGTAAGATATGTGCCTGGCCTGGCTTGGACTTTTTCTTCCTTACCGTTCACTTTTACATAAAAACCTTTGGTCGCCCACTGTGGCACTCGGATGTTGAGATCAAATTTTCCTTTGCCCTTTATGGTCAATTGGGTATTGTCCTCTTTTGGGAAAGCGGTTTTTTGCTCAACAGTAATATTCTTCTCGGTCCATTCCAAGGTTGATGGAACGAAGAGATTGACAAAAAGTGTACTGTTGTCCCTGCTTTTGAAATAAATGGAATTCTGGAGCTTGGTGCTGCTCTCCAAAGCGGTACCGTTGCAACAGGTGAACCCGGTCATCTGAGGGTTCCCAAATCTTTTCACGGAACCCGGTCTCAAGGGCACGTGATAGGTATTGGCCGGGCTGTCCTCGGCCACAGAGGCCAGGATATGGTTGTACAACCCACGTTCGTAATAGTCCATCAACTCGGTACGCTGGTCAAAAAGAAACAGGTTTTTGGTGAGCTTGAGCATATTATATGTGGCGCAGGTTTCATTTTGCCCCCCGGATGAAAACCCATTTTCGTACAATGAGGCCGGCTGGGCGATAAAACATTCGGCGTTCGTGGGGTTTCTTGCCCCGGCAACCCCACCAATGCTGTACATATAATCATTTTTGGCCTTGTACCAGAAATTGTCGGCCACATAGTAATACTCTGGGGATTCCGAATCGCGGTAGATTTCCAAGGCCCCCACAATTTGGGGAATGTGCTGGTTGGCGTGCAATCCACGGAAGGAGTCCACGTTTTTGGCCAATCCGTGGGAATGTTCCGCATCACCAAAAAACATTTTGATGTTGTCAAACAATTGGGCCACTTTGAGGTAGCGGGGTTCATCGGTGGTCCTGTCCAAGCGGGCCATGGCTTCGTTCATTCCGCCAAACTCCCCTGCAATGTACCTGTTCCACATACTGATCAGGGTCTCTGTGGGCAACTGGTTCAATCGGGCATAAACCCAATCGCCCATTCCCTTGGCAATGTCAAGCGCCTTTTTGTTGCCACTGACCTCATAAATGTCCATCAAGCCCGCCAATATTTTGTGCAAAGTGTAGTAAGGTGCCCAAACCTGTGTTGGCTGGGTGCCATAGGTGGCCCCATTTTCCAACATGATGAACTGATCGGGAGGATAGGCACTGATAAATCCTTCGCCCCAGTTCCAATAATCTGTTCGGATGCCATTTTCGCTCAAGTCGGAATCGTAGGTCGATTTACCCGGACCTGGAGGGACCGCCGTTGGGTCGGCGACATGCTCTCCCCCAGCTTTGGCAGGCTGGCCCGACATCTGCGACAGCTCATAGAGCACTTCCACCATATAGTCCATCTTGTCCGCAAAGTTGGCCTGCAATTCCTTATCATAACCGGTGCTGGCGTAAGCCTGTGCAATGGCCGTTAGATAGTGTCCCGTGGCGTGTCCCCGCAATTTGGTTTCCTGACTGTCCCAAACACCCAATGGTTTTGCTCCTTCGGGCTGTTGTTGTCCAAAGGCATTGCGGAACATATAGAGGAAGGAATCCGGATCGGTCTGCGCCAAGGTATTTATAAACTTGTCACGATTTTCAATAAATTTTGTTTGCTGGCCGTGTGCATCGGCGTTGAGTGACACTTGGTCCAAGCCGAAAACACCCAATTTGAGGCTTGGCGTATCCGATTCCTTGCTTGTTTTTACCGTAACCCGGGCCTTGGGTTGAAGATCCGTTCCGGAAACCCTACCGGTAATCACATAGCTTCCGGGTTTTGAAACATCGGAATTGTCGCTCGGGGCTGGCCAAAGCACCCTTACTTTTGGACCTTCGATCCCATTGCGGTACGTACCTTTAACATGGCGGGGCAATCTTGGCAAAAAGCCCACTTTGGTTTCAACCGCTACATCGGACACTCCTGTTAGATATTCATTGTACAGTTGGGGGGTATTTGGGGGGAACTTTGGTAGGTCGTTCTCTGGTTTTTCCCTTTGTGCCAAACCATCGCCCCCGCGAAGGGCAATGTAGTGGATCCTGGCAATCTGTTTTTCGCTCAAGGGAGTCCGGTACAATCTAAAATCATGTATCTTGGCATTGACGAAAGTGTCTCCCGATGCTATCGCCTTTCCAATGTAGAGTTGGTTTTCATGGGTGAACAATTGTCCCAGCTCCATTTCCATATTCCCTGCTTTCCCTACTTGCTTCCCGTTGATATAGGTGGTCATGGATTTTGAGGGAATGTCCAGAACCAGGGCAAGATGTACCCACTTGCCAGTTTCTATTTTTGAACCTGGTGAAAGTGCTTCATATGCTTTCTTGTCGTCTTTGATGATGACCGACTGAAATGCTTCATTTTCCCCAATGCCCGATGGTGCCACAAAAAGATGTGTCCTGTCATCCTTTCCAAAATCAAAAAGTCGTTGTCCGGGTTCCAAGGATTTAAAATTGACCCAAGCAGTGATGCTCAGGGATTCTTCCCCTTCCAAGGATTCACCGGGGACTGAAACGTAAGATTCGCCATCCCCCGGCAAAACAAGTACCTTACCGAACTTTTCATCCTCGGTAAAACTGACATTGGGGCCGTGAATCCTTCCATGCAAATTGTTTCGTGACCAATCCTTGGCATCGCCATCAAAAATGTACCGGGCAATCATTGCGGTCTCACCAATTCCGTCCAAAATCTGATTGCCGCTCTGCGCTTGTACAAAACTTGTAGACCAAGCGGAAAAAAACAATATCGTACCAGCGAACAACTTACGTAACTCCATAATAAATCTTTACTCCTATATTTATACTAACCTTTGGTTCTATGTGTTTTCAATTTTTCCATTCGTAGATTTCTTCCCAAGAAGGGGGATCGACACCCATCAAGTGTTTTACAAAAAAGTCCTTGCGTTTCCGTTCCCCAAATTCCCCACCGGAAGAATGTCCCATCCCGGGAATGGTGATCAATTCAAAATCTTTGTTGGCTTTGATCAAGGCATGGGCAAACTGCATGGTGCTGGCCGGATCTACGTTGTCGTCCACCTCGCCCAAAATAAGCATGAGGTTACCGCCCATTTGGGCCGCATTCTCCACATTGGAACTGGCTGCGTAATGGGGGCCTATGGGGTAGCCCATGAACTGTTCGTTCCACCAGATCTTGTCCATCCTGTTGTCGTGGCACCCACATGAGGAGACCGCTACATCATAAAAATCCGAATTGAAGACCAAGGCTGCCGCCGCGTTCTGTCCACCAGCGGATGTACCAAAAATCCTAACCCTTTCAGCATCCATATAGGGATACTTTTTGGCCGCTTCCTTGATCCATATCTTCCGATCGGGAAAACCACCATCCTTTAAATTCTGCCAACATACGTCATGAAAAGCCTTGGAACGGTTGGAAGTGCCCATCCCATCTATCTGAACCACAATGAAACCCAATTCGGCCAAGGAGGACATGGACCAGTTGTAGGCCCTGAAATCCTTGGGCACAAAGGAACTATGGGGTCCAGCGTAAATATATTCAATGACCGGGTATGTCTTGTTGGGGTCGAAAGAGGTCGGCCGGATGATAATGCCCCAGATATCGGTTACGCCGTCCCGGCCCTTTGCCGTAAACACTTCGGGGGTGACCCATCCTTCTTTCAGCAAAGCGGAATGGTCGGCCTTTTGCAACTGCATGATGGCCTTGCCGTTTTTTGATGATTTCAAAAGGGTGATAGGTGGTGCATCGACCCGGGAGTATTGATCTACATAATATGTATAATCCTCGGAAAACGTGACCTCGTGGTTCCCATTTTCCTTGGTGAACCGAGTGAGGTTCTTTCCATCAAAACCAACTTTGAAGTAGTGCTGAAAGTATGGATCCTGATCCTTGTCCAGTCCACTCGCGGTGAAATACACTTCCCTGTTTTTCCCATCCACATGAATGACCTTGCGCACTACCCATTCACCTTTGGTGAGCTGCTTTTTCACCTGTCCGCTCGCCCCGTCATAAAGATATATGTGGTTCCAGCCGTCCCGCTCGGAAGTCCATATAATTTCCTTGCCGTCGGCAACATCGTATCGGTATTTTTTACTGCTGTAATCGATGAAGGTCTTGCTGGTCTCATTCACCAACACCTTCACCTTTCCAGTGATGGCATTTACCTCGATCACTTTGTACGCTTGGTGCCCCCTTTGGTTATATTCGAAGGTAAATGCGCGGCTGTCCTCCCTCCAATCCATATTGTTCAGTCCAAATTGATGGTTGAATTCGTCCGTTGGAATCGGGATATGTTTTTGGGCATCTACCAAAAATAGTTGTGGGCTTTTGAAGGGAAGTTCATCCCCTGGCTTCAAATAATCCCTGGATTGCAACTTGGGCTGAAATTGGTCCTCTGGGCTGGATTCCACAAAGTAAATTTTACGGTCGTCACCAGGGCGCACCTTGTAGGCCATGATTTTTTTGCCGTCGGGGGACCATTTGATATAAGTGGAATAGAAAAACCCGGGAGCGCCATCATAGCTCAACTGGGTTTCCTTTTTGGTCTTGTTGTCCTTAATGTATAAGTTGTTGTTTTTGATGAATGCGCTCATAGTGGAATCCGGGGAAACCACGGGCGGATTGTTTTTCTCATCAAACCTACTGCCCCAATAGCCTCTGTCCCTGCTTCCATCCTCAACACTCGCTTCAATTACCGTCAGTTTATTGGCATTGGGACGGTAGGAAACCCTTGCCTTGTCAAAAATGAATTTCAACCCTTTCAGGTCCGTATCGAACTCCAACCCACTAATCCCCATGTTCTTTGGATCGACATCCGTATCAAATTCTTCAGAAAGCAATTTGGCCAAGACCTCATGATCAAAACATTTTGCTTGCGTTTTTTTTGCAGGATCGACCCACAGGTACTCTTTTCCCTCAGCAGTATTGTTCACATACCATAACAGGTTATTTTCAAGCCAATGAAAAGTCGAGGGCGAGTTGGTGACCTTGTCCCGGAACAGGGAATCCAACGCTATCGCCTTTTTATATTCCGCTAAAGTTCCTTGGGCAAATGATGTGCTTACCGTTACAAGTATAAAAAATACACTTATTTTTTTGACAAAAGATTCCATAGTTTAAATAAGTCTAAAACTAGAGATAATCTCCCGTTGTACGCCAATCCAAATTATCATATACTTATACTATATTACCCTTAACACCACTTTAAGCACAAAAAGATGCAAGTTTACAGTAATGTAGTCTGGATATTGCGGATTTGGTTATTTGAACCTGTCCGGTGAAAGAGATGCAAGGTTTACCATGGTTTTTGCCTTGGCTATTTCTTGTGCCACCAACTTTCCGGTTACAGGTCCCAAGCTCCACCCCATCATGGCATGACCGGCGGCAATGGTCAAATTTTGGTATTTTGAGGTTTTGCCAATGTAGGGCAACCCATCTGGGGACACAGGCCTGAGCCCGGATGTTGCCCTGTTCAATTCGTCTGGCTGTATTTCAACATCCCGATAGTGGGTCTTGACAGCCTTGGCCAAGGCTTCCACCCTTTCTTTTTTGATGATATTGTTGTTACCGGAAAACTCCATGGTTCCCGCAAAACGGGTAAAACCATCCATAGGGGTTATGGCCATTCTGGCATCTACCAAAATGGTGGGCAACGTAATATCCGTAGGCCTATGCACATCCGTGCTATATCCCTTTCCACCTTGAATGGGAATATCCAAACCAATGGATGAAACCAGTTTTGAAGTCCAGCTTCCACTGGCCAAAACAAATTCATCGGCCTCAAAAATGGAGTCTTGCGTTTTCAAGGAGACTATTTTTTCCCCCTTAACGGTAAAACCCCCAACCTTTTGGTTGAACTTAAACTCCACACCTTGGGACAGTAGCCAAACCTTTAGCTGTTGCATAAAATGGTTGGGGGTCATGTGGGCATCACATTGGTAATGTACGGCTCCCTTTACCTTATCGGAAAAAACGGGCTGGATTTCTTGCAGCTTTTCCTTGGAAAGTATGGACGCCTCCAGCCCTTCCCTTATGGCCTGTTCGGCTACCTTACGTTCTTCATGTTCGGCTTTGTCAGAGCAATAGGCCATCAGCACACCTTTCCTTTCATAATGAAAATCAAAATCGTGGGAAGCCAATAGCTCTTCGTACAAACCCCTGCTCTTCAGGTTGAGTTCCTTGAGTACCGGAATGGCTTTTTTGACCTTGGAGGTGGTCGCCGATTTTTTAAAAAGCAGGGCCCATTTAAAGAATTCCATATCCCATCTGGGCTTTATATACAAAGGACTGGAACTGTTGAGCATCCATTTAAGGCCTTGGGTAATGATTCCCGGTGCGGCCAATGGAATAAAATGGCTTGGGGTGATGTATCCTGCATTGATAAATGAGGCGCCATTGGTCATATCGGTTTGGTCCAATAGTGTCACTCCATATCCTTCCTTTACCAAATAATAGGCACTACAAAGGCCGGAGATTCCTCCCCCTACAACAATCACTTTCTTCATTTTGGAAAATCGTTTATAAAACCTGGAACCCGTGTGCATAAGGGTCGTCATCATCTATAATGATGTTGTTGTAGCCCGTTATCTGGGCCCACCCTTGAATGCTGGGCACTATGGCTTGTTTGTCCGCCAGTGTGGTTTCCTTTTCCACCCTGCCAATGAATTTGCTGCCAATAAAGCTCTCATGGATGAAAGGTTCACCTATCTTCAGTTTGCCCTTGGCATACAATTGCGCCATTCTTGCAGAGGTTCCCGTACCGCATGGGGAACGGTCTATGGCCTTGTCTCCATAAAAAACGGCGTTCCTCCCTGACGAGTTCGGGTCGATGGGATCTCCTGTCCAGAGCATGTGGCTGACATCCCTGATGGTGCTGTTTTCGGGGTGGATAAACATATCTGGGTATTTTTCATTGATCCTCCTCCTCACCACTTGGGAATAATGGATGATCTGCCCTGCTGAAAAATTATGCACGCCCTTAAAGTTTTCCTGCGGATCTACAATGGCATAATAGTTTCCTCCGTAGGCAACATCAAAAGTGATTTCACCCAGTTCCGGGCATTCCACCGTCAAATTTTCGGCGGCCAAATAGGATTTTACATTGACCAAACGGACCCAATCCACTTTCTTTCCGGTTTGTTTGTATTCAATTTCCACCAACCCTGCTGGAGCTTCCATCCTAATTTTTCCCGGTGTTTTGGGTACAATCAAGCCTTCTTCCATGGCCACGGTAATGGTTCCGATAGTCCCGTGTCCGCACATGGGCAAACAACCAGAGGTCTCGATAAAGAGAATGGCAAAATCATTTTCGGGTTCATGAGGTGGGAGCAAAATGCTCCCACTCATCATATCATGTCCCCGAGGCTCAAACATTAACCCTTTTCTAATCCAGTCAAATTCCTTTAGGAAATGCTGTCTCTTTTCACTCATGTTGGCCCCTATCAAATTGGGGCCGCCCCCTGCCACAACCCTTACCGGATTCCCGCAGGTATGGGCATCAACACAAAAAAAAGTTTTTCTTGCCACTCGTTGTCTTTAAAACTGACTCATTTATTTTAATAGATCATTGCCTGTTCACCTTATCCCTTTAAATGGTCGGGCAACAGATTTTTGGGAAAAGACTGATAGCTTACAGGCCTTACCCATCTTTTAATGGCGTGTGTACCCACGGCAGTAAAACGGGAATCCGTAGATGCCGGATATGGACCGCCGTGCTGCATGGACGGACAAACTTCCACTCCTGTGGGAACTCCATTGTAGATGATTCTACCCACTCGATTCTCAAGGGCGTCCACGATTTCCACTAAATCAAGGGAATCATTTTCTTCCGCAATGAGGGTCCCGGTGAGCTGTCCTTCCAGTCCTTCTATAATCTGCAAAAGCGCTGCTTCGTCCTTGCATTGGACCACCATGGAAAAGGGTCCAAAAACTTCTTGGTGCAATTTGGGGTTGGCCAAAAATTCTGTTCCAGAAACCGTTGCCACTACTGAGGCTGCATAATTGGGCTCCAAGTCTCCTTCAACTTTGCCTACGACCTCAACTCCCAATTGCGAAGTTACATCGCCACCCTTTTTCTCATACCCGCTTTTAATATTGGGGTGCAACATACACTGTGGATCCAAAGCAATGGTCTCTTTTGCCAATTCATTGACAAAATCTTGGGTGTTTTCATCCTTTATCGTCAATAAAAGTCCAGGATTGGTACAGAATTGACCTGTTCCCAAGGTAATGGATCCTGCATAGGTCTTTGCTATTTCACTCCCCCTTTTGGCTATGGCACTTGGAGTTATGATAACCGGGTTGATGCTTCCCATTTCCGCAAATACGGGAATAGGTTCTTCCCTTTTTGCCGCTAGGTCAAACAGTGCTCTTCCTCCTGTGATGCTTCCCGTAAAACCGACCGCTTTTATCTTGGGATGGTTCACCAAATCAACCCCTGCCTGAATACCTCCATTGATACTGGAGAACACTCCTTTTGGCATTCCGGTTTTCCCTGCAGCCCTTACAATGGCAGAGGCCACCAATTCGGATGTACCTGCATGCATGGGGTGCGATTTGACAATTACCGGACAACCTGCGGCCAAAGCACTTGCTGTGTCACCTCCTGCCGTGGAATAGGCCAATGGAAAGTTACTGGCTCCGAATACGGCCACTGGCCCCAAGGGAATCATTGTTTTTCTCAAATCGTCCTTTGGCAATGGTTTTCGGTCCGGCTGGGCTGCATCAAAGGTGTTTTCCCTCCAATGATCGTTGGAGACCAATTCGGCAAAGGACCTCAATTGGCCCATGGTACGTCCCCTTTCTCCCTTTGCCCTTCCTTCGGGAAGGCCTGACTCTGTAACGTACATATCCACCAACTCTTGGTCCAAGGCCAAAATCTCATCGGCTATGGCATTCAAAAATGCGGCCCTTTGTTTGCCGGGCACATTTCGAAAAATTTTAAAGGCACTCCATGCCGAGGAAACGGCTTCCTCGATTTCTTCTTTTGTGGCTTCCACAAAAGCTGTTGGGTTTTCAATGTTCAATTTGGGATTGGTCGTTTTGAAAACAACATTTCCCTTTGCGCTAAAATCTCCTGCTATACAGTTTTTTCCTGTAATCATACTTCACTTTTTAGGTTTTTATATTCCGGGAGTACCGGTCTGTTTTTCATGGCATCGTCGATAACCTTGATCACCCGCTCCCTTTCTTTACCCTGCAAGGGCAATCTTGGTGCCCTGACATGTTCGGTCCCGATTTCTGTGGCCACTTCGGCCAATTTGATGTTCTGCACCAACTGCGGGCTTATGTCCAACTCCAGCAGGGGCATAAACCAACGGTATATATCCAGGGCTTCGTTGATTTTGCCCGCTTTTACCAATTCATAGATGGCGACGGTCTCCGCTGGATAGGCACAGACCAACCCGGCTACCCAGCCATCCGCTCCTATCACCAAACTCTCTAGACCCAGTGTGTCCACGCCCGTAAAGACCTTCAAACGGTCACCGAAGCGGTTCTTTAATCGGATGACATTGGTGATGTCTCTTGTGGATTCCTTAATGGCCTGAATATTGTCACATTCCAACAACTCCTCCATCATGTCCAAAGTTACCTCAATTTTATAATCCACCGGGTTGTTATAGATCATTATGGGAAGCGAAGTGCTGTTTGCTATGGCCTTAAAATACACTACTGTTTCATGATCGGTTGCCTTATACCTCATGGGAGGCAACACCATAAGTCCTTTAGCACCCAATTTTTCTGCATTTTGTGCCACGGCTATGGCTTCTTTGGTACTCTGCTCTGCAATATTGATAATTACTGGAACCTTATGGCCAACAATTTCCAAAGCAGCCTTGATCAAGGTTTCTTTTTCCTCATTGGCCAGCGTACTTGCTTCACCCAGAGTGCCGCCCAAAATAATTCCGTGTACCCCAGCATCCACTTGAGCCCTAATATTTTTTTCAAACATGGCAAGGTCCAATTCGTCCTCACTTGTAAATTTCGTTGTTACAGCAGGCATAACGCCTTCCCAATGTATCATAATGCTTAGTATTTTGATTACAAAAATAAAATACAACAAGCCAAGAATCGGTCTATTTATTAGCTTGTTATGATACTATATTGACCCAAATTATTGACTGAGGACGATTTTTTAATGATATTTGTATAAAAATGAAAGTTCTCCCGTTCAAAATACCCAAACCTAAAGATGAAGCCTTGGTCTACCAGGTAGACCGGGAACGGGTTTTTTATGACCAGCTTCATCAACATGCGGAAATTCAGATAAGCTATATAGCCAAAGGTGCGGGGTCCTTGATTGTGGGCGACTCTATCAGTGATTACAGGGAAGGGGATATCTTGGTTATTGGAGGGTATGTGCCCCATGCCTTTAAAAGTGATGTCTCCGCATCACCAAAATCCCTTATGTACACCTTGTTTTTTGACATCAATTCTTTTGGCAAGGAATTCTTTCGTATTACAGACCTTTCGTCAACCAAAGAGTTTTTTAAAAAATCGGAGCTTGGAATGCGAGTGATTTCCAATACAGAAATCATCATTGAAGAGTTCAACAAATTAAAGACGCAGAACAAAGTGGAGCAGATAGCCACGCTTTTGATCATTATCAGCCATATAATGCAATCGGAAACTGAGCCTTTGTCTTCCTTTGTATACAGAAAGTCGTTCTCTGATGATGAAGGGAAACGGATGAACGATGTGTTCAAATATGCCATGGACAGGTTTCACGAGCCCATTAACCTTGATGAGGTGGCGGATGTAGCGAATATGAGCAAAAATGCTTTTTGCCGGTATTTTAAAAAGCGAACGAACAAGACTTTTTTCCAATTTTTGATCGAGATACGGATAGAGAATGCCTGTAAGCTTATTTTAAGCAACCCAGAACTTGCCATTTCCATGATTTCCGATCAATGTGGCTTCAACAATATTGCAAATTTTAATAGAAAATTTAAAGAATTGAAGGGCTGTTCCCCCACACAATTTAGGGCCCAGTTTTAATTTGACCCTTATCCCATAAGGAAAAGTTCTTTCAACTTGAAATTCACACAACCCATAAAAATATAAAAGCGGATGGAGACCCATCCGCTTTTTCACTAAACAACAAACTCAAATAATCACTAAATAAGAATATGCTTGAATCGTATTTTTAATTTAATACCCGGGATTCTGACTTAGATTGGTATTGGTATTCAATTCTTCCAAACCTATTGGAAACAATGTGGTATGTTCTCCTTGCGGTGTGTGGTTATACCAATTTTTTGTCTGGTACACACCAAATCGGATCATATCGGATCTTCTTCTTGCCTCTGCGGCAAATTCCCATCCCAACTCATCCAAAAAGCGTCCATAAGGCACTGCTGACTGGTCTCCTGGATCATCAATGGTTCCATCTTCGGCCAAAGTACCGTACTCTACTGTGGTGTCACCTTCCAATTCAGCTCCGGTAACTGTTGCTTGGGCAGGGTCCTCAAAGGAACGCATACGCACTTCGGTTACAATGGCTGCCGCTTCATCGCCCTTATTGGTTCTTAGGAGTGCCTCGGCCTTCATCATCAGGACATCGGTATATCGCAAGAAGGGAAAATCAACACTGAGTCCTCCTGTTGCTCCCGGTTCTATCTCATATTTTCCACATCGGAAACCATCGGTAAAATCACAATCATAAATACTTGGCATTTCCTTTCTCAAGGTCATTACCACACTACCGTCCGATGCATTCAATTGGTCTCCCATTAACCAAGTATCCTCCAAACGGTTGTCGTTTGGATCATAACTATCTATAAACTGTGGGTTACAGCTAGATCCACCCCATGGCTGGGCCTGCATATCAAAAACCAATCGGTGGTCGGGCAAAAGCATTTTCATGTGTGCGTTCCATTGTCCTGCAAAAATTTGATCGTAGGGTATGGCAAACACCATTTCTGGATTGGTTTCATTCTCTGTTTTGAAAATGTCCGAATAACTAGGCGACAATTCAAATGCATTGCTGTTGATGATTTCGTTACAAGCTTCTATGACCTTGCTCCATTGTGGGGTTCCGGTGTACACCTCGGCATTGAGATATACTCTGGCCAATACGTGATAAGCCGCCCACTTGGTCATACGTCCATAG
Source organism: Flagellimonas sp. L-11 (assembly GCF_056857735.1). NCBI lineage: Bacteria > Pseudomonadati > Bacteroidota > Flavobacteriia > Flavobacteriales > Flavobacteriaceae > Flagellimonas > Flagellimonas sp. L-11. The sequence continues at coordinate 51,112 of NZ_JBSXNR010000053.1, read as the reverse complement.
GTAGATTGGTCAACGGTTTCTGTTAAGCTAGGTATAACCTCGGTCAATTCAGATACTATAAAGTTGTATACCTCTGTACGACTGCTCTGTACCGGGAGCTCATCGCTATAACTTGCAATAATTGGCACATTTCCGTGGGTGTCCACCAACATGGAATAGTATAGGGCCCTCAACGCTCTCATTTCGGCAACGATAGAGGCTGCTTGCTCTTCACTTACGGGAAGTTCCCCCGATTCTATCTGCAGTATTACCCTGTTGGCACTATTGATTCCGTTGAAACAGCTAATCCATGTGTTTCTTGGCTGCCATTGGGTCTCTGTCCATTCGTGGAAATGCATCCTTTTGTAGGTACCTCCATCATCCCATCCGTTGGGTCTTGTTGGGGTTACAAACATATCGCCGGGCTCTTCCTGTAGATCAAAGTATCCCTGCCATCCCATTACAAAACGCATGGGTGTGTAGGCCGAGGCCATTACCGAAATTATATCCGACTCGGATGGCGTGAAGGAGGACTCGGTCACTTCCGAGTACACTTCCTCTTCCAGGTCGGTACACCCTATCGGTAGCAGTACTAAGCCGACAAGGAATGTCAATAACTTTATTTTAAGTGAAATCACTTTGTTTATTATATTTTTCATAATCTTATTTTTTTAGAATGTGAAGTTGATACCCAATGTAAATGTCCTGATGGAAGGATATTTATCCCTCTCATCATTACCAGGGGACAATCCATTTCTGTTCACTTCAGGGTCTATCCCCTTATACCCTGTTATGGTAGCAAGGTTTAGACCTGATGCGTAAATGCGGAAGCTCTGGGCAAACTTAATGGCATCTTTTGGCAAGGTGTAGCCCAAGGTAACATTGTCTATCTTCAAGAAGTCCCCATCTTCTACATAATAACTCACAAATCGCTGCACATCTTGCAATACGGCTTTGTCGTAAACCATATCGTAAGCAGAATCCAAGGTATTGTAGCTTATTGTTGGGTTTTCATAGAACATACGGGAGAAATTCAATATCTGGTAGTCCAATGCACCTCTTAAATTGACCATTAAATCCCAGTTCTTGTACCTTACCGTATTGTTCCAACTGTAGTATGCCTTTGGCAGTCCGTTACCCAATACCTGTCTGTCATCATTAGTGGCCTCGGTGGCCGGAACCAAAGATCCATCAGGTCTTTCTATGACCCAAATACCGTCATCGGTAATGTCAACACTTTTAAGTCCATAAAAATTACCGATCGGTTGGCCTTCTTGCACACGGTGTGTACTTATTTGGATAGGTTCTCCGGTGTAGCCTTCATCAAAGAAATCATTGGTCAACTGGAATTCATCATTGGAAAGCGACATGATTTCGTTGGTGTTTGTAGAATATGTCAAGTTAGCGGTCCACTGAAAATTATCTGTTTGGAAAGGAGTTACATTCAATAAAAACTCTAGACCGGTATTCTTGATTTGCGCAACGTTGGCGGCAATGGTACCGAAAAAGTATGGAGGTGTTGGCACACTATAATTGAACAATGCATCCTTTGTGGTTCTGTTATAATAATCAACAGATCCATTGATTCGTCCATCAAGAACACCAAAGTCCAATCCTAGGTTAAACTCTTCCTTTTTCTCCCAACGTAAATTTGGATTGGCATTACGTGAAGGTATCAGTTGCCTTACCCATTGTCCGTTATTCAAGAAATAATCCCCGTAGGTAAGTCCGCTCAATGATTGATAATTGGAACCTGCATTGATTCCTGTAACCCCAAAGCCAGTCCTTAACTTTAGGTTGGAAAGCCAATCCCAATTTTCCGCAAAGGATTCTTGGTTTACACGCCATCCCACTGACACACCTGGGAAATTACCCCATTTATAATCCTCACCAAATCGAGAGGAACCTTCACGGCGCAAACTGGCCATTAACAAATAGCGATCATCATAATTATAAGTGACCCTAGAGAAGAACGCAATCAATTTATCGGAATTCTTGTAGCTGCCCATTCCGGCCTCACCCAATTGAAGTCCTTGTCCGCTACCAAGGTTGTTATAAGTAAAGCCATCTGTTGGAAAACGTCGGTTTGTGGCCCAAAAGCCTTCGTTGGTATTATCTTCATAATTGTAACCTACCAAACCTGTTACCTTGTGTTTTCCGAAACTATTGTCGTAATCCACGGTAAACTGGCCATAATTGCCCACATAATCATCCGTCCCCCTAGAGGCAAATCCCTCTTGTCCGTTTTTTGTGGTCGAAACATGATCCTTGGTTTGGTAAAACCCTCTAATATTTGAATTTCCTTTACGGGTATATAATCCCTTAACGGTAACATGATCTCCAAAATCATAACTCAAGGAAAAGTCAAACCTTGTGTTTCTGTACCTGTTCTGACCTATGGTCTCTTCAATATACGCAACTGGGTTATCGTAAAAATATACATCCCTTTCGTACCATCTCCCATCTTCATTGTATACCGGCTCAGTAGGGTTCCTAATAATGGCCTGTCTGTATATGTATGGATTAAAACTTTCACCGTTACCAAGGGCATTATATGTTTGTTCGCTTAAAATCACCCCAACATTGGCCTTTAATCGGTTATCGAACATCGCGTGGTTTACACTTACTCTGGCCGTGTGTTTTTTATTGTCCGATTTCTGAAAAATACCCTCTATATCTCGATAGTTCAATGAAGCTGTCATATTGGAAGTTGAGTTCCCTCCCCTGAAAATAAGGTTGTGTACTTGGCTAAAGGCATCTCGGGTAATCTCATCAACCCAATCTGTATTTGCACCAAAATCTTGAAGATTGGCCCCATTAAAGGTGTATCCCTCTTCAAATTTTTGTCTTAGTTCACCTGCATCCAAAAAGTTCATTCGGTTGGCTATGGTAGAAAGTGAAGCGTACCCATTATACTCAATGGTCGATTTCATGTCATTTGTCCCTTTCTTTGTCGTGATGATGATCACACCATTGGTGCCCCGGGTACCATATATTGCCGTAGCGGAACCATCTTTCAACACATCAATGGATTCGATATCCTCGGGTGCCACGGTATTTAAACTCCCCGGAACCCCATCGACCAAAACCAAGGGGTTGGTTCCACCCAAAATTGAAGATGTACCCCTTAAATTGATCTGTGTGCCTTCGGTCGGGTCGCCAGAGGGAGCCGACACCGACAGACCCGCAACTTTACCTTGAATAAGCTGTGCGGCATCCTTTACGTTACCCTGCACAAAGTCTTCACTCTTTACAGTTGCCACAGAACTGGTTACATCCGCACGTTTTTGCGTACCATAACCGATTACCACCACTTCGGAAAGTTGCTCCAAATCCTCCTTAAGCACCACATTTATGGTAGATTGTCCTTGTGCCGGTATTTCTTGGCTCACAAAACCTAAATAAGAAAACACCAATACCGCATTGGATTGCGAGGTGGTAATTTCATAATTTCCATCAAAATCGCTGGCAGTACCATTGGTGGTATTCTTTTCCAATACCGATACACCTGCAATAGGTATCCCCTGCTCATCTGTGATGCTACCCGTAACCGTCTGTTGGGAAAACCCAGCTTGCGCCATGAAAACGCAGAGCAAGGACAAAACAATCTGTTTTTTTAAACGATTGGTTCCCAGACATTCTTTAAATAAAAAGCTAGCCAATTTCATAATACATTTTAATTTGTTTAGTTAATTCTCCAAGTAAAAAACCATTGCTCAACATCGTTAATGTTTTATTAAAGATTAATAAGCGTTAATTACACACTTGTAAATGTAAACTTATGTATCAGAAGATTTCTGGAAATATTATCCGGTTTTGATATTATATTGACCAATCAAGGCTATTTTCCTTGTCATAATCGACTTAATCCTATCAATACACCTATATTAAGTATAATTTACACACTTGTTTTTAAGGGATTGTTATTATTAAAAATTGGAAAGCCACCCTTTTTACCTTCCATATAATCCTATCCCAAAAAAGAAACACATCATTCCCCCAACCCAAATTAAGTGCAGATAAAACCCTAACTTTAAAAGCCAATTTTTTAGACTTTGTACACCATAATTGACATAGAAACCACAGGTAACGGAATCAAGGGAAATAAGATCACCGAAATCTCTATTTTTAAATATGATGGTAACCAAGTCGTGGATGAATTCACTTCACTGGTAAACCCTCAATGTCCCATTCCCTATTTTATAACCGGACTCACGGGAATTGACGACCAAATGGTGCAAAATGCACCTACCTTCCCAGAAATTGCAGATACCGTGAAATTCATTACGGAGGGTTGTATTTTTGTGGCCCACTCCGTTAATTTTGATTATGGTGTGATCAAAGAGGAGTTTCGACAAATCGGCATTGATTTTACTCGTAAAAAGCTCTGTACGGTACGTTTATCCCGCAAGTTGATTCCCGGTCTACGTTCTTACAGTCTGGGAAAGTTGTGTTCTGCGGTCCAAATTCCCCTGATGGATCGCCACCGTGCCCGGGGAGATGCACATGCCACAGTGCTTTTGTTTGAAAAGCTTTTGAGAAAACCTGAATCGGAAGTGGTTTTTAAAAAGTTTTTGAATGCCCGAAGTCAAGAAGCCACCCTTCCGCCCCATCTGCCCAAATCCGTTTTTGACAAGATTCCCCAAAAACCCGGTATCTATTATTTTATGGACCAAAAAGGGGAGATTATCTATGTGGGGAAGGCAATCAACCTAAAAAAAAGGGTATTGGGACATTTTTACGACAAGAGCCGCAAAGAAATCCAAATGTGCAGCGAAACGGCCAATATTGACTTTAAGTTGGCCGGCAGCGAATTGGTGGCCCTTTTGATGGAATCCGCAGAAATAAAAAGATTGTTCCCGCCATACAACCGTGCCCAAAAAAGAACGGGACGGCAATACGCTATTTTTGCCTACGAAGACCGAAATGGAATTATGCACCTTGCCTACAATACCATTAAAGGGGTTCCCAACCCATTAAAAGTGATTCATAACCAAACAGAGTGCCGAGCATATTTGGAAGAAGTCTGCAAAAGTTTTTCGCTCTGCCCAAGGTATTGCCATTTACAACAGACCAACGCGGCTTGTTCCCATCATGAGATAAATTCCTGCGGAGGTATTTGTACGGGCGATGAAAATCCTGAAGAGTACAACCAAAAGGTTGAAGAAGCGATTGCGAACATGAAACTATTGACTTCGGAGGTTCGAATCATCAAGGAAAAAGGCAGGGATGAAAACGAAAGTGCCGTGGTTTTGATTGCGGACGGCATTTACAAAGGTTTTGGCTTTATTGACACGGACTTGGAAATATCTACCCTAGAAGACGTGGAAGCTTTTATTACCCCGCAGAAACATACGGTGGAAACCGAAAGTATTCTCACCCAATATTTTCTGAAGCACGACAAGAGTCAAATACTTGTCCATTAAAGCAATCTTAGCCTTAAGCTATGCTTCTGGTTTGAGAATCACTTTAAATTCAGCCGTCTCTTCCAATTTTTGAAATCCCTTATGCAATCGCGTTTGATTTACGGCAGAGGGATAAAATGATATGGGTTCAATGCATACCATATTCCGCACCTCTGTCCAGCACATAAAATTTCCAAAACCCTCGGTTTCAATAGTGATTTGTTTCTCATCCTTTAGTGTTATCGAAGTACAATCCTCCACTTGAAACGCCCGACTCCCTGCTTCCAAAACCTCATCCAACGCAATCGCTTTGTCCTCGGTCACAATCATTGGCGATTTTGAATGTAATTTAAAAGCAGGATGATACCCTAACATAAAAGGCATTCCCTTTTCTCCATAAATTTTAAAATGAATTTCCAATCCATCATCGGTCAACAAAAAGGATTTCTCGAACCTAAAATCGTAAGGCCATGATAAAAGCGCTTCGGTGGATTTTTCCGGAAATTTTGAATTGGGAACTTCGGTTCCCGATCGGTATTGCTTTACAAAAACGGCAGAAGTATCGGTTTGGTGCCCCAACTCGTATGCCATTTGGCGCAAAAGTCCATGTTGGTCTTGAATTGCTTCCCCTTTTGGTGTTTTCACACGAAAATCAGACTCGTTTACCGGGCCGATTATAGGGAACATTTCAGTATCGGCGCTGCCCCACCCCGGGCTTCCCTTTTGGTGAATAAATTCGTGTCCCTTTACTTCATAGCCCACAAGTTCCCCCGCATCAATCTTTACTACGGAGGTGTTTGTTTTTAGTGTTACCATTATTTGGCGTTTATCAATCGGTAAATCAAAATGGCAGTACGTTTTGTCAACGCTTCAATGGTATTCAAGTTAACGGTTTCCTGAGGGGTATGTGCGCCGGAGCCCATAGTGCCCAATCCGTCCAAGCCATCCACATAATTGGCAACAAAAGAGATATCGGCAGCACCTCTTTTGCCAGGGTCATAGGCCAATACCTCACCTTGTTTTAAATCCAAACTTACCTCGTTAAGTGTGCTCAACAATGCACGATTTCCTTCTGTAGGCCCCATGGCAGGGTAGCTATCCGTAAAACTAATACTTGCTGAGGTCTGTGGAAGGTTATTGGCTGCGATTTCCCTCATTTTGGCCCTAGCTCGTTCTTTTTGCTCTTCGGATATAAATCGAAGTCCACCTTTAACCACAGCTTTTTGAGCAACCACATTGGTTTTACCAAAGGCATCACCCTTGCTGGTCAGTTCATCATAATTCACAAAAGTTCCACCAAGCAGTACACCTGGATTAAAGGTTAACAGATCCTCCCCCTTTACATCAGTGTAGAATTGATGTAGAATCCGAGACATTTCAAAAATGGCACCTGCTCCTGTATTTTCACTAAAAACACCAGAGGAATGTGCACGTTTGCCCTCGACCTCAACGGCCCATCCCGAGGACCCTCTTCTGGCAACAGTGGCATAGTTGAAGCCAGTGGAGGTTTCAAATCCCAAGGCTACATCGCTTCGCTTTGCGGCATCAATCAAATCTTTTCTACTGATGGACAAAGGCTTACCCGTACTCTCTTCGTCCCCAGTAAAGGCTACAATAATCTGTGCATCATCCAACAGACCATTGTCCGATAATGCTTTTAGGGCATACAGTACAATTACATCGCCGCCCTTCATATCGTTGCCACCCGGGGCATGGGCAATACTGTCGTTAACCATTTCAAAAGTTTGAAACGGACTGTCTTCCTCAAAAACGGTATCCAAATGACCAATAAGCAGCAGCTTTTTTCCTTTTGAGCCAGAGGTTTCGGCAAATAAGTGACCTGAGCGGTTCATTTCGGCCGGCATTTCTATCCACTTGGTCTCAAATCCGATATTGTCAAAGGCATCTTTAAAAACCATACCCACCTTTTTAACGCCTTCGGCATTAAGGGTACCGCTATTTATGTTCACTACCCTTTCCAAAAAACCAATCGCATCGGAATTATTTTTTTCAATGGTCGAAACAATCTTTTTTTCGGTTCTGGAAAGTTTTTGTGCAGTTATGGATGCAGTTAAAAGCAAAGCAAATAATGTGGAATAATATTTAAATGTCATGGTGGGTTATTTTTTTGACAAGTTATCAATTTAGATTGAAAAGCCCACACGGGAAAACGGCTTCTATTCGAATTGAATGGCTTTTACCGGTGTTATTTTAGTGATGATGTACGATGGCACCAAAAGCATCAATAAACAAAGCAACATCACCCCGATGTTCAAAAGCAAGATGGTCGGCATATCCATGTGCACGGGAATGTAGTCGATGTAATATTCCTCGGGGTTCGGAAATTTGAACATACGGTACTTATTCTGAAGAAAAATGAGTCCCAGACCTATGAGGTTGCCCCAAAAAAGCCCGATGGCGATCAAATAGGCAGCGTTGTACAAAAAGACTTTCCGGATGCTCCAATTGGTGGACCCCAGTGCTTTTAAAATTCCTATCATTTGGGTACGTTCTAGAATCAAGACCAGCAAAGCTGTGATCATGTTGATACCGCCAACAATGATCATAATGCCAATGATCAGGGCAATATTAAAATCAAAAAGGCCTATCCATTCAAAAATTCGGTAATATTTACTTTTGATGTTTTGGGTATCCAAAACGGATACCGTTTTACCGTAGATCTCGTTGCTTTTTTCTTCCAATTGGTCAAAATCATCGAGAAAAACCTCAAAATTGCCAATCTGGTCTTCTTTCCATTTGTTCATCCGTTGGATGTGACGGATATCCACAAAAACATAAGTCTCATCAAACTCCTCAAAACCACTATCATAAATACCGACAATCTTAAACCTCCTATTGTTGGGCATTTTGGAGGCATCGCCATCCCGAAGAAAAAAGGAAAAGAAGGTATCGCCAACTTTTAACCGTAATCTATTGGCCATTAAACTGGATATGAGCACCTCCTCGTTCAGTTTACCGCCATAATCGGGCAATCTGCCCTCGACCAGATATTCTTTAAAGGTGCTCCAATCGTAATCGGTACCCACGCCCTTGGCCAACATGCCCTCAAAAGTATCGGCCGTTCGGATAATTCCACCTTTGGTGGCCACCGCCTGTACGTGCTTTACGCCTTCTACATTCTTAAACTCAGGATAAAAATCTTGATTTATGGAAACCGGTATCAGGGAGACTTCGGAATTGTTGTTGTCGAAATTGGAAATTTGGATATGGCCATTGAATGCGGCGACCTTTTCACGAATTTTATTTTTTAGGCCGACACCCGTTGCAATGGCAATAAGCATCATTACCACACCGATTGCGATTGCAGCGATTGCAATTTTTATTATCGGGGCGGAAATACTAATTTTATGTTCCTTCCCTGTAACAAGGCGTTTGGCAATAAATAACTCTAAATTCAACGAATGCCCATTTTATCTAAAATCAAAAGTACAGTTTTATTGTTGTTTTTGGTCTTTTCATCATGCAAGGGACAACAAAAAGAGAACATTTCAACTTCAGAACCAAAAACCGATTCCCCTGTACCCATCAAAGTGGCAGCTAATCGTACCGAAGTTTATCTCCCGCTTTTAAAGGGTAAGGCAGTAGGTATAGTTGCCAACCCAACAAGTGTTGTTTTCAACGAAAAAGGGCATACGCATTTGGTGGATTCCCTACTTTCCTCTGGTGTTGATGTGAAGCAGGTTTTTGCCCCCGAACACGGTTTTAGGGGTACAGCAGATGCTGGGGAACATGTTAAAGATGGTGTGGACACCCGAACCGGCCTGCCCATAATCTCCCTTTACGGCAAAAACCGTAAACCTTCCAAAGAGCAATTGAGCAATTTGGATGTCGTTGTTTTTGATATTCAGGATGTGGGGGTCCGATTCTACACCTATATTGCCTCGTTGCAACTGGTGATGGAAGCCTGTGCCGAAAATGACATACCCATTATTGTTTTGGACAGACCCAATCCCAACGGGCACTATGTAGATGGCCCTACCATGATGAAAGAGCATACCAGCTATTTGGGGATGAACACGATTCCGTTGGTCTACGGGATGACGATGGGCGAATACGCAAAAATGCTCAACGGCGAAGGATGGTTGAAAAATGGCAACAAAGCTGATTTAACCGTTGTGGAATTGGAAAACTATACGCACGAATCCGAATATCATTTGCCTATTAGACCTTCACCTAACTTGCCCAACGACACATCAATTACGCTTTACCCTAGCTTGGGCTTGTTTGAAGGCACCAATGTGAATGCGGGACGTGGCACCGAGTTCCAATTTCAACGTTATGGGGCTTCTTTTATGGACAGCACCGCCTATGATTTCAGTTATGTGCCCGAACCCAATTTTGGCTCTAAATATCCAAAAGAGGAGGGCAAGACCTGTTATGGTCGAGACCTGTCCAAAACCCCAAGAATGAACAATGTGACGATGGAATGGATCATTGATGCCTACAACAACACCTTGGACAAGTCCAAATTCTTTTTAACGAGCGGTTTCACCAAACACGCGGGCACTCCCCTACTTCAAAAACAGATTGAGCAAGGTATGACCAACGAAGAAATCAAGGCCACTTGGCAAGCGGATCTGGAAAACTTCAAAAAAATACGAGCGAAGTACTTGATTTATGATTGATTTAGAGTCTGACAAAACTTGCACGAATTAGCACAAATACGGCATCTGTCACATCGAGCGCCCGCCCGCCGGAAGGGCAGGCAGTCGAGATGTCTTAAAAAGCAAAGTTTTCTCAATCGATGCAAAAGCACCTCATTTCGAAATGACCTTTTGATTTTCCGTGGTCGGTCTACGGTATTTGTGAAATGGTTGTTTTAGCAAACCTTTAATGCTGCTGTTTTCCTTTTCATCGGGAAAGGTATCCACTCCGTAAACAATATCTTTTACGTCCATCGACATGTACGTACCAAATAGTCTGTCCCAAATGGAGAAAATGTTTCCGTAGTTGGAATCGGTATAAGGTAACTGATAATGATGGTGCACTTTGTGCATATCAGGGCTTACGATTATCCAGCTGATCGCATTGTCCACCCTTTTTGGCAAACGAATATTAGCGTGATTGAACTGTGAGAACACCACGGATAAACTTTGATACAACATAATGACACCAATGGGCGCGCCTACAAGTATAACACCCGCCAAAGTAAATGCATACCGGATCAAACTTTCCAATGGATGGTGCCTGTTGGCGGTCGTGGTGTCCACATTATGATCGGAATGGTGCACTAAATGAACCATCCACAAAGCTTTTACTTTGTGTTCCACCCAATGGGCCGCATAAGCACCTATCAAATCCAAAAGCATCACCCCGAGCAAAACATAAAGCCACAAAGGCATCTCTGGAAACCAATTAATAATGCCAAATTGGTTTTCCACCGCCCAATCCGACGATTTTAACAATAAAAAGGCCAATGGAAAATTGACCAAGATTGTAGTAAGCGTAAAGAAAAAATTTGGAACGGAATGTTTCCATTTTTTATAGGGGGCATTGAACAAGGGCAAAATCCCCTCCAAAATCCAGAAAAAAGTAATACCACCCACCAAAATAAGGCTGCGGTGCCACGAGGGAATGGTCTCAAAATAAGAAATCAATTGCTCCACTCCTTCAAATATAGCAAATCATTAAAATTTTATGGATTTTTTCATCTCCTCCACAATATTATATGCAGCAGGACAAATGGCCACATTTTTTAAGGTAAGGTTGGTTATCTGTTGGAACCTTTTCCTATCCGTATGCGGAAATTCGCGGCAGGCTTTGGGTCGAACGTCATATATAGAACAGTAATTATCGGCCCCTAAAAAACTACAGGGCACACTTTGCAGTACATAGTCGTTTTCTTCATCCACCCTTAAATATTCATCTATAAACTGGGAGGGTTTCATTCTAAAATGCTTAGAAATCCTGTTAATATCAGCATTGGTGAAAAGTGGGCCCGTAGTTTTACAGCAATTGGCACATGTTAGGCAATCCGTGCGCTCAAATTCCGCATCGTGCAGTTCTTGCATGGTATAATCCAGGTCTTTGGGAGGACGCTTTTTTAACTTGGCAAAAAACTTCTTGTTCCCTGAATGCTTCTCCTTGGCCCTTTGTGGCAAATCCCTAAGTATTTCATCCATAACACAAACTTATCCATTTTAAGGCTTTCCAAACAATTAAAATCCCACCTTTGCAAACTAAACCACTGTTGACTTGAGGTCCAGAGATTGGAAACGACAATGAAGTTGCCGGAATTATTGGGTTATTCGGTTATTTAGCCAATAACTTAATAAGCTATTGAAAGTCTATAGAAACTAAATTAAATGTAGTAAAATTACCAGCCGGCTAAGGCAGGGTTTTAACCTTCAACTTGTTAATAAATGCGAAATATATCCGATGTTTTTGGAAGGGCCCTATTGGATTACCAAAAAGGGGAATATACGGAGGACATTAAAACGTATTCATCTTTGGATGAAGCCGACGTAATTCCTGTTCCCTATTTGTTCCGAGAGTTTGATGAAATGCCCAAAATTGAGCAAAAGGCACTTCAATTAGCTCGTGGAAAAGTATTGGACATTGGTGCCGGTGCGGGAAGTCATGCCCTTTATCTACAAAACAAAGGATTTGATGTCACCGCCTTGGACAATTCCGAAGGATGTATTGCTGTTTGTAAAGAAAGAGGCATCCATTCGACAGTGGTAAGTGATGTTTTGGATTATGCCAATGAACGTTACGATACCTTGCTTCTACTTATGAACGGCATTGGATTGGCAGGCAAACTGAACAATTTAAGCGATTTTCTACAGCATTTGGCCTCATTATTGCAGCCTAATGGACGGATTTTATTGGATTCCAGCGATATTATTTACATGTTTGAACAGGATGAAGATGGCGGATACTGGATTCCCAATAATGGAACCTATTATGGCGAAATAGTTTTTGAAATGGAATACAAAGGTCAAAAAGGCAAACCGTTTGATTGGGTTTATGTAGATTTCGATACCTTGCAAAACGCTTGCGAATCCAATGGATTGGATTGCGAACTTGTAATTTCTGGTGAGCATTTCGACTATTTGGCTAAGCTCACATTAAAGAAATAATAGATTCCGATGCGGAACGTTTTAGTATATATTAGCTAATTATGAAAAAAATTGCGCTTTACGCTTTATGTAGTTTTGGATTACTGATAAGCTGTTCCAAGGATTCGGATATCTCTTCATCGGATTCTACCGTTAACATTGACAAATCTGGAAATCGTCTCTCCACAGGGGCTTCTGCCAGAAACTTGTTGTCCAATGATACTTTTGACAAACTTTTGATTGAGATTGATTATGCCACCGGTTTTGCCCCCACCGCTGGGGCCATTGCCAATTTTGAGGAGTTTTTAATAACGCACACCCACAAAGAAAATATTGAGCTTAAATATACCGCACTGTCCTCTCCGAATGAAGAAACATTGACCCTTGAAGAAGTTGTTGACCTTGAAAATGAGAACAGGGACGAATACAACAATGGCTCTACATTGGCCATTTATATTTACTTTGCCGATGCCCCTGCCGACAGTGATGATGATAGTGAGGGGCTAGTAACCTTGGGAGCTGTGTATCGCAATACCTCCATGGTCATTTATACACCCTCCGTAAAAAAAATAGCCAACAACAGTACATCCGTAAGTACTGAAGAGGTTGAGACGGCCACGCTATTGCACGAGTTCGGACATTTGTTTGGACTTGTCAACCTATCAACCGAATCGGTGAACGATCACGAAGACACCGAATCCGACAACCATTGCAATGTGGATGGTTGTTTAATGCGTTCGGAACTGGAATTTGGGTCTTCCTTGCTTAAACAAATGGAAAAAAATACCTCAAAGGGCTTGGCAACCGTTCCAGATTTGGGCCCCGAATGTATTTTGGACCTTCAAAAATATGGAGGTCGTTAAGCTTTTCGCTTAAGGAATATTCAAATACTTATGGGTCTGTAGGGAAACCTTCCATTTCGGATGCTTCATCACATAATCCACAATTTGGGGAACCATTTTGTCACGAACACTCCATTCGGGTTGTAGGTAGAGTATGCAATCATCACTTACTTGGGCGGCTTGTTCCTCGGCAAAAATAAAATCGTGCTTGTTGTAAATAATTACCTTAAGCTCGTGGGCTTTTTTATAAATATCGCCCACGGGAAGTTTGTTTTTTTTGGGGGATAGACAAATCCAATCCCAAACACCCGTCAATGGATAAGCTCCAGAGGTTTCGATATGAATCTTCATGTTTTTGGCCTTGAGACCTTGGGTCAATGGCCCCATATCCCAAGTAAGCGGCTCACCACCTGTGATAACAATGGTATCCGAATATTTTTCAGCATTGGCCATAATACTATCAATAGGTGTTGGGGGATGGGTTTCGGCATTCCAACTTTCCTTAACATCGCACCAATGGCAACCCACATCGCAGCCACCAATCCTTATAAAATAAGCGGCTGTTCCTTTGTGGTACCCCTCCCCTTGAATGGTATAAAATTCTTCCATCAAAGGGAGTGTTAAGCCCTTTTCCACCAAATCCATCACGTTTTCTTCCATCATGCTGCAAAGATAATCCACTTCTATGGTTTGGCCCTATTTTACGGCAATAACATCAATTTCTATGCTGCCGTTGGCTGCAATGCCCTTCGCTGCAAAGGTGGTTCGAGCTGGTTTTTTGATGAAATATTGGGTATAAATTTCATTAAAGGCCGAAAAATCATCAATATCGGCCAAAATCACGGTGCATTTTACCACATGGTCCAAGGTCATATCATGCTGTGCCAAAACGGCCTCGATGTTTTTAATGGCCTGTTCAGTTTCAGCTTTGACCCCGCCTTGAACCAGTGTGCGAGTCGTATGGTCCATCCCTATCTGGCCAGCCAAAAAGTACATATTGCCAGCCTGTACCACATCACTAAAAGGAGCGCTTTGTTTTTTGGGTTCATGCGACTTATGGAAAATAATCTCGGTGGTTTCTTGTGCATAGGAAGTGGCCATTGCCCCACTGATCAAAATAGACAATATTGCATAGTGGAAAGGTTTCATAATCTCATTTTTAGTTTTGCTTAAAATTACCCTATTTTTATCGGAAATTGAACAGGATGGGCAGCAAAGAAGAATTCTTTGAACACATTGAACAAGGTTACAGCATGAAGGGCGATTACATCACCTTGGGTGCCGGAATGTTGGATGGCGAAACCATGACCAACGCTTACATAAAGGTTCCCTTAAAAATGATGAATCGCCACGGCCTGATTGCAGGGGCAACGGGAACCGGAAAGACAAAATCGCTGCAAGTTCTGGCCGAAAACCTATCCGATAAAGGGATTCCCGTGTTGCTCATGGATCTTAAAGGCGACCTTAGCGGCATTGCACAACCCAGCCCCGGACATCCAAAAATTGATGAGCGCCAAGAAAAAATAGGCCTTCCATTCGAAGCCAAGGGGTTTCCCGTGGAAATCATGTCGCTTTCCGAACAGCACGGTGTCCGCCTGCGGGCCACGGTATCGGAGTTTGGGCCTGTGCTGCTTTCCAGAATCTTGGACCTGAGCGTTACCCAAGAAGGAATTGTTGCCGTAATATTCAAATATTGTGATGACAACAAGCTGCCACTCCTTGACCTCAAGGATTTTAAAAAAGTACTGCAATATGCCACTGGCGAAGGAAAAGAGGAGTTCCAAAAAGAGTACGGTCGTATTTCAACCAGTTCCACAGGAACCATTTTGAGGAAAATCATTGAACTGGAACAGCAAGGTGCCGACCTCTTTTTTGGGGAAAAATCCTTTGATGTGGAAGATTTGGTCAGAATTGACGAAAACGGTCGTGGCTATGTGAACATTATCCGTTTGACAGATATCCAAGACCGTCCAAAACTCTTCTCGACCTTTATGTTGAGTCTTTTGGCTGAAATCTACTCCACTTTTCCGGAACAAGGGGACAGCGACAGACCTGAATTGGTGCTGTTCATAGATGAGGCCCACCTGATTTTTGACAATGCCAGCAAAGCACTTTTGGACCAGATTGAAAGTATTGTGAAACTAATTCGTTCCAAGGGAATCGGACTTTATTTTGTGACCCAAAACCCTACCGATGTACCGGACGACGTTTTGGCGCAGTTGGGCTTGAAAGTTCAGCATGCGCTCCGCGCCTTTACCGCCAAAGACCGAAAGGCGATAAAGCTTACGGCACAGAATTACCCGATTTCCGAATTTTATGATACCGCCCAAGTGCTTACTTCATTGGGGACAGGGGAGGCCTTGGTATCGGCATTGGACGAAAAGGGACGACCAATGCCATTGGCAGCAACAATGATGCGAGCGCCGATGAGCCGCATGGATATTTTGAACGATGATGAGATAAAAGATGTACTGGGCCAGTCCAAATTAATTAAAAAATACAATGAGGAGATGGACCGCGAGAGCGCCTACGAAATCCTCTCCGAAAAGATTGAAAGAGCCGAAATAGAAGCCGAAAAACAGGAGAAACCAACATCCCAAAGGTCTTCCAGCAGAAGAAGCACCCGAATGAATCCCGTGGTTAAAGTTTTAACCAGTGCTACATTCATCAGAGGTGTTTTAGGAGTATTAAAAAAAGTGATTCGATAATATATGAAAAAGACAAGCCGAGCAATTGCCCTGTTTTTCGGGGTTGCATTAATTCATTCTTGCCAAAAGGATACCACATTCTTGATTACGGAAACCAGTGTTGGTCCATTGACCCAGACCACCCAGGTCGGTGAATTGGAAAGCACCTTTGTAAAAGATTCCGTTGTTGGAGACACAGCCCGAATCAACTTGGGTACATCCGCCAAAAAAATCGAAGTGTTTGAAAAAGGGGGCAAACACCTCCTGACCCTGACCCCAAATTCTGATAGCATCCCTACTGTTCAGAATGTTAGAATATTGGATCCCAGATATGTATCAGAAAAAGGGATTGGGCTTCAAAGCACTTTTAAGGATATCCAGAACAGATACGATATCAAAAAAATTGTGACGACCTTAAACAGTATTGTGGTCTTTCCAAAAGGTAGCAATCTTTATTTTACCATTGACAAGGAAGAGTTGCCCGAGAGTTTACGCTACTCAACTTCGGATATTGAAGCGGTACAAGTACCGGACAATGCCAAAATTAAATATTTGATGTTGGGATGGAAATAGTTTGATCGGGTTAAAGCAAGCCGAATTTTTCGCGATTGGCCAAAACCTTTGGGCTGTTATCGTGCATCCATTCGGCCAACTCCAGAAGTTTTTCCACATAAGACTGGCCAAAATCCGTGAGACTGTACTCTACACGGATAGGTACTTCCGCATACGCTTTACGAGCAATGTAACCGTCTGCTTCAAGAACTTTCAAACGCTGGCTCAATACCTTATTGGATATTCCGTAGACGTATTTCTTGAGTTTGTTGAACCGGAGTAAAGGAAAATATCCCAGCCAAAGAAGAATCAATATACTCCATTGGTCAGAAGCTACGGACATTACATCGCGAACCGGGCATAATTCGGGCGGGTTCTTGTAATCTATATGCCCAAACATTTTTTCTAATTTTTTTACCGTCCTAATTTTCTGATTATCAGCGATAGTTTCCATTTACACACTTAGTTTTCAATCCGTCACTTCTTTTGTTTTCTAAAATGAATATGTACTTTTAGTATCAAATTAAGAGTAAGTTACAAAAAGTAACCTTATGAAAAAACTGCTCAATAAAATACTTCCATTGGCTTACGGGCAATACTATAATGCTTATACACTTATTGCACCCAAAAAAGCAGCCGATAGTGCTTTTCATTTGTTCTGCACAGTCAGAAAAGGTAGGGTTAGACCGGAACAAGCAGCCTATTTGGACGGAGCCAAACTGGCCATTGAAGAGGTTGCCGAGCATAAGATACAATCGTATCATTGGCCTGGGAACAAAGAAACCGTTTTGTTGGTCCATGGTTGGGAGAGCAACACCTTTAGATGGCGCAACCTTATCAAAAAACTTAGGGAGGCCGACTTCAATATAATTGCTTTTGATGCGCCTTCGCATGGCTATTCTTCTGGAAAACACTTGTATGTGCCCTTGTATGAGGAAGCCGTAAACTATATGGTGACAAAGTACAGTCCAAAACACCTGATTGGACATTCGGTGGGCGGAATGACCATTATTTACAACCAATATAAAAACCCAAGCACCAATGTTGAAAAAATGGTCACTATTGGCTCTCCGTCGGAATTCCACGAGATTATGGAGCACTTTCAAGATTTGTTAAAGTTCAATAATAGGGTAATGAAACAGTTGGATAAGTACGTATACAACCGCTTTGGATTCCATATCAATGAGTTTTCCACTTCCAAATTTGCACAATCCATCAGCCAAAAAGGGTTGTTGTTTCATGATAGGCACGACAACATTACACCTTACCATGCATCGGTTGCAGTAAATAAAAATTGGAAAGACAGTACGTTGGTAAGTACCGAGGGCTTGGGACATTCCATGCACCAAGACGATGTGAACGACCAAATCATATCTTTTTTGGAAGCTTGATAAAGTTGTCCTAATTTTCAGAAAAAATAAACCATGCAAAAAATAACCCCTTTTCATGTTGCCGTTCCGGTACACAATTTGGATGAATGTAGAATCTTTTACCGCGATGTGCTCGGGTGTGAAGAAGGTAGAAGTGCCGAACAATGGGTAGACTTTGACTTTTTTGGGCATCAATTCGTGATTCATTATAAGCCAAAGTCCGACGAAGACACGCACACCAACCCCGTTGATGGTAAAAATGTACCCGTGCCCCATTATGGTGTGGTTTTGCCATGGGACACCTTTCAAACATTTTCCAAAACGCTAATAGAAAAGGGTATCGATTTTGTAATTGAACCTTACATTCGGTTTAAAGGGGAGCCCGGGGAACAGGCGACCATGTTCTTTTTAGACCCTGCCGGAAATGCTTTGGAATTCAAGGCTTTTAAGGATATGGGGCAATTGTTTGCCAAGTAGTTTAAACTAGGTTAAGACCTTTTTTGCGTACCCAAAGTCGGGCAAAAACCATATTGGGCACCCAACAAAGCCAGGCAACTATTTTGTAGGCCAGTAAAAACTCCCCGAATATGATGGTTAGGAGCGGTAGCCAAATACGCAGTGTAACCGCTGCAAAACAAGCCGCGTAGCTGTAGATCATCAAACCTTGGTGCAGGGAAAGATCCTTGTTTTTAACCGCTATATAGGCTCTTAAGGTAGTAAAGAGCCAAATCACCCCAAGACTTATAAACCCCAAGGATGAAACAATGCCGCCCGTGGCGAAAAAACCAAGGTAAACACCGCACAGCCCACTGACCATGGCAGATAAAATATAAATCCTACCCAAATTCCTATGTAGGCCCAAATGTTTGGCCCGGAGCTTTTTTATAAACTGGGGCCATCCCGATAAAAGAGCAATCCCCCCAAAACCAATATGTCCGTAAAAAGCAATTCTCCAGATTATGCTGGACAACACTTCCTTGGATTTGCCCAACAACAGGCCAAACTCCTCGGCAGCAAATAGGTAAATCAAAGGATAAAGACCAATGCCTATGGCTAAAAGCACAAAAACCACCCAAGCTACTTTGTTCCTAACTGTTTGAGCCATATCGACTTATTTACCAAGAAGTAAGTTATCGATATTTTGGATATAAAAACAAGAATATTGATGGCAATTCGTTATAAGTGTACTGATCAGCCTCTTGAGGCAAACCCAAATTGTACTATTATGAAGACAATTTTACTCCTGATTACCCTTATTTTTTCTGCCCTGGCCGTATCCAGTTGTACCAATGACGAAGGTGAGACCGAATTTGAATTTTTGACCCCCGAAGAAGAGCAAAAAGCTGAGCAAGAAACAAACTAAGGTTTTTAAACCTTGTGACGCTCACGGGCCAACAAAGTGTTCTTGAGCAACATGGCAATGGTCATGGGACCTACCCCTCCAGGAACTGGTGTAATGTACGATGCTTTCTTACTTACATTTTCAAAATCCACATCGCCAGTGATGTAATATCCTTTTTCACGCGATTCATCGGGAACCCGGGTAATACCTACATCGATTATGGTTACGCCATCCTTGACCATATCGGCCTTCAAAAATTTTGGCACTCCCAAAGCAGATATCACAATATCCGCCTGAAGTGTCAATTCCTTTAGATTTTTTGTTCTACTATGTGCTAGGGTCACCGTAGCATTTCCGGGATACCCCTTTTGGCTCATTAAAATACTGATGGGCCTGCCCACAATATGGCTCCTGCCAATTACCACGGTATGCTTACCTTCGGTTTCCACCTTATAACGCTTCAACAGTTCCATGATCCCAAATGGAGTGGCAGAGATGAAAGTCTCCATATCCAAGGCCATTTTACCAAAATTTGTGGGGTGGAATCCATCCACATCCTTATCGGGGTCAACGGCCATGAGCACTTTTTCCTCATCAATATGTTTTGGCAAGGGCAATTGAACAATATAGCCGTCGATATCGGGATCGTTGTTCAATTGGTGCACTTGCTTTAGCAGATCTTCCTCGGTGGTTTCTTCTGGAAGATGGATAAGGGTGGACTCGAAGCCTATTTTTTTACAGGAACGCACTTTGCTGCCCACATAGGTTAGACTGGCCCCATCGTTACCAACCAAAACGGCTGCCAAATGAGGGACTTTTTCGCCCCGCTCTTTCATTTGGGCCACCTCAACGGTTATTTCTTCTTTGATTTGGTTCGATACTTTCTTTCCGTCAAGGATTTCCATAGTGATTCTTTAGGTTTTGGCAATTATTCAAGGGGTTTCCGGCTTCCGGCTTCTGGCTTCTGACTTCTGACTTCTGGCTAAATTTATTTCATATTCTGCATCATCTGCATCATCTTTTTGCCTCCGCCGCCTTGCATCATCTTCATCATCTTGCTCATTTGATTGAACTGCTTTAGCAATTGGTTTACTTCTTGAATGGATGTTCCACTACCGGCAGCTATGCGCTTTTTGCGGCTTGCATTCAATTTGGCAGGTGTAGACCTTTCCTCGGGGGTCATGGAGTGGATAATGGCCTCAATGTGTTTAAAGGCATCATCATCAATATCCAATCCTTTCAAGGCCTTTCCCGCACCAGGGATCATTCCCATGAGGTCCTTCATACTCCCCATTTTCTTGATTTGCTGAATTTGGCTCAAGAAATCATCAAACCCAAACTTATTTTTGGCAATTTTCTTCTGAATCTTACGTGCTTGCTCTTCATCAAACTGCTCTTGGGCACGCTCCACCAAGGATACCACGTCTCCCATACCAAGGATACGGTCGGCCATTCGGGATGGGTGGAACACATCAATGGCCTCCATTTTTTCGCCCGTACCAATGAATTTGATAGGCTTATCGACCACGGATTTAATGGAAATGGCGGCACCACCTCGGGTATCACCATCGAGTTTGGTCAGGATTACCCCGTCAAAGTTCAAGACATCGTTAAACGCTTTTGCGGTATTAACGGCATCCTGACCTGTCATGGAATCCACCACAAATAAGGTTTCCTGCGGCTTTATGGCCTTATGGATGTCGGAAATCTCATTCATCATCTGTTCATCCACGGCCAAACGACCTGCGGTATCGATGATCACTACATTGCACCCAACACTTTTGGCATGGGCAATACCTGCCTTGGCAATGGCAACGGGATCGTTGTTCCCGCGGTCCGAATATACCTCTACCCCTATTTGGTCACCTACTATATGTAACTGGTCTATCGCTGCTGGACGGTAGACATCGCAGGCTACCAAAAGTGGCTTTTTGGTTCTTTTGTTTTTGAGGAAATTGGCAAGTTTACCGGAAAAGGTGGTTTTACCAGAACCTTGCAGACCGGACATCAAGATTACGGAAGGGTTACCTGAGAGATCTATTCCTTCTGCTTCGCCCCCCATAAGTTCGGTAAGCTCATCTTTAACCAATTTTACCATGAGCTGGCCAGGTTGAAGGGAGGACAGTACATTTTGGCCTAGTGCCTTCTCTTTGACCGTATTGGTAAATTCCTTGGCAATCTTAAAGTTGACGTCGGCATCCAACAAGGCCCTTCGAACTTCCTTAAGGGTCTCTGCTACATTGATTTCCGTAATTTGTCCATGCCCTTTGAGGACGTGAAGTGCCTTATCTAATTTTTCACTTAAATTATCGAACATGTGTTCTTTGTTTTAAAGGAGGGACAAATTTAAGAATAATATAAAAGAAAAAGGACGGCTTTGGGGCGAGCCGTCCTTCTTTTGGAAAAAAAAGATTGGGGAAAAATTCTATGGTTTCTCGAACACCAAGGTATCCAAGGAATCATCATCGCTTTCATCAGTAAGTTCAATTCGTGTGGAAGTGATAGAAACCACCTTCCAATCATTGGTCAACCCTGCAAGATCATCTCCTGTATCAAAATTGATATAGAGCTTCAACCCTTCTTCCGAATCTCTCAGTACCCTCCAAAGACCATTGGCAACAGGGTCTGCATTGATCAATACTTCCATCTGGTGCATCGTCGAGAAGTTAAACTCCATTCCTGTGTAGGAAGTTGTCAGTTGTGCTGCTCCTTCTTGGTACAGGGCGATATTCCAAGATCCGTCCATGATCATACTCCTAATTTCGGCAACATCGCCATCATCCGCACTATCATCACATACTTGCAGAAGTACCATTTCATTGTCTGACTCATCAATATTAAACTTAAATCGACTATCCGTAAGCTCACTGATGGGCCACTCATAACTCACCTCTGGCTCACCTTCCATAGTAATCATAAGGGATAATTCCAATTGACTATTGAGTCCGATGTCCCAACTACCTTGCGAGACATTTACACCATTGCCAAGGGTAACCGTTCCTCCTGCCTTAAACTGGAATTCATATCCAAGAAGCCTTTTGACCTCATTCCCTTGGTTTATTATCTTTTTTACGATCCATTCACATTCTTGCAACATTGAAATCAAGGTTTCCCTATCTACTTCGGACGGCTCCGCATCACAACGTTCTTTGAGTATTATTTTGTTGCCATTATCCTTATGGAGTTTTATAAAACCATCCTCCAATTCATATACATACCAATCCAAAGTAAAGTCGGCAACAGCTTGAAAATCAACACTCAAGAGCACCCCATTTTCCGCCATGGCAGTAGTCCATGTACCAGTCATACTGGTAGTTGCACTGGCAAGTACCACTGTCCCATCTTGGGAAAAGGTCATCAATTGTTCAAAATATTGTTCTGTGTTATCGACTTCATCACGGATTACTTGTCTAACTTCCAAAGGACAGGCCAGCAAAAGGTCATCAAGCTCCTCTAAAGTGAAATCATCATCGTTATAATTATCATCATCGTCTTCGTCACACTCGTTTTTGGACGTTTCCAAGGCAGCGGCAAGTTCCGTATTGCTCCCGACCGTAATTTGGGTGCCATCATGTTTTTTTAGGGTAACGGGAAACTGTATGCTTATAAGTTCATTGTCGTCATCAAGTTCATCAAAAAACCTTCTCATGCCCAGGTCACTCTTTATCTCTACCTGACCGGATTGTTGGTTATCCACACCAAAGGTGAACAAGGTAACTGGGTAAACAAAGTCGATACACTCTATATCGTCATCGTCGCCCCCTTCAATGCACTCACGAGCCATTGTTTCAAGCTCACCATGGTTTTTAATGCTTATCTCGGTAAAATCGGAAAGGGTAACTGTAATGGGGAAAGCAATGTCCAAAACGTCATTGTCGTCATCCAGCTCATCAAAAATTTCTTCAACAATTTCAAGGTCGTTTTTAGAATCGATTGTCACATCGACCCCATTTACATTCACTGTATATGGAAATTGGATGGCAAAACAACTGGCACCATCGACAATATTGTCAAAAGAACCATCATACGAAGACGTATTTTTA
Source organism: Flagellimonas sp. L-11 (assembly GCF_056857735.1). NCBI lineage: Bacteria > Pseudomonadati > Bacteroidota > Flavobacteriia > Flavobacteriales > Flavobacteriaceae > Flagellimonas > Flagellimonas sp. L-11. The sequence continues at coordinate 27,810 of NZ_JBSXNR010000053.1, read as the reverse complement.
ATTAATATAGCCGTTGTGGAATTGGCTGCAATGGCCTGTCCTTCGCCACCTTGGTCAATCTCTTGGTATTCTTCCTGACAAGAGGACAAACTTAAAACAAGTACAACCAGTACTGTGCGCAACAAGTTGTCAATCAACTTTTTCATAACTTTTGAATTTTGGGGTTATAATTCAATCTTAAAACAACCCTTCTTAAAAAAACCCTACTTTTTCTTAAAAATTTTCAAATATATTTGAACCGATAAACAAACCCCCATCCATGAGCAACGTATGCGAAGACCATGTTTTCAGCAAAGTTTTCAAGACCCACTCCAAAACGGTCTTTAATTATATCTTTTACAAATTCGGGAATGAGGAAAAGGCTCATGACGCCGTTCAGGAAGCATTTGTAAAACTTTGGCAAAACTGTGCAAAGGTAAGTCCGGAAAAAGCAAAATCCTACGTTTACACAATTGCCAATAATCTATATTTGAATGTGATCAAGGCAGAAAAGATTAGATTAAAACATGCCGATAGCCTTATCAAGGATAGAACAAACGAGTCCCCGGAATTTTTGATGGAGGAAAAAGAATACAAGGAAAAATTGGACAATGCCCTAAATGCTTTGCCCGAAAACCAGAGAACTACTTTTTTGCTCAACCGGATCGATGGAAAAAAATATGCGGAAATAGCAGAAATGGAGGGTGTGGGCATAAAAGCCATTGAAAAAAGGATGCATTTGGCACTGAAGAGTTTACGGGAACAAATTGATGGCATTTAAAGTAGAAAAGAGATAGGGGATAGGTGAAGACAGGAGATATTGATCCTGATCTTGGAAGCACGAAGTCAGATGTCAGTTCGCGGTAAGCAGTTGGCAGTAGCCCCAGCCTTTGCCGTTTGGTCTTGATCCATGCATCTATGCTCTTGAACTTGGAATTTGGAAAAGTAGGGTATTTTAAAAGGTAGTTGTTATTATAACGTAAAGCATAAAACCCATGCAAGAAAATTATTTGGCAAAATGGCTCAGTGGAGAGCTTTCGGAAGAGGAACTTAGGGAGTTCGAAAATTCCCGAGAGTTTGCCTCGTATCAAAAGCTCAAGGATGCTTCAAGCAACTTAAAGGCACCCGATTTCGACACGGAAAAAGCCCTACAGCGCTTGAAAGAAGAGTATCTTGACAATGCACCAAAGGTTATTTCCCTCAACCCTTTCAAGAAATTCCTGAGAGTCGCCGCCCTTATTGCCATACTCCTTGCCGGTTCTTATTTTTATATGAACACCTTGACCGAAAAAGTTACCACGGATTACGCTGAGCGTTCCGAGCTTATGCTGCCCGATAATTCCGAAATCTTTTTGAACGCAGATTCACAGGTGTCCTTCAATAAAAAGAATTGGGACAACAAAAGAAATGTTGATTTAAAGGGAGAGGCTTTCTTTAAGGTCGCAAAAGGAAAAAAATTCACGGTTTCCACCAAACACGGAACGGTTGCCGTTTTGGGCACACAATTTAATGTGGAAAATAGAAAAGGTTTTTTTGAGGTGACTTGCTACGAAGGTTTGGTAAGGGTCAACTACAACAACAAAGAAACCAAGTTGCCCGCTGGAACTTCTTTCTTGATGATCAACGGCAAAATTGTCAACATTGGGACGCCCAATGGCACACTCCCATCATGGATGAACAACGAAAGTAGTTTTGAGAGCATTCCCTTAAAATATGTTTTTTCCGAGCTTGAAAGACAGTTCAATGTAACGGTATCCTCAAAAAATATTGATACAAATCTATTATTTACAGGTTCTTTCAACAACACAGACCTAAATATGGCGTTAAAAAGTATAAGTACCCCCTCCAAAACACGTTACAAAATAGACGGAGACAACGTACTTTTTTATGCTGGGAACACACAACAATAAGCATTTAGGCCTTGTCCTTGTTTTATTGCTTTTCATACTCTGCGCCGCCAATGCGCAGGAAAGGCAACAATCCCCCATTGGCCTTATTTCCTATATAAAAACGTTGGAAAACCGTTTTAACATCAAGTTTTCCTATCTCAATGAAGATTTGGAAGGACTCACCATTTCTATTCCCGAAAACCTCGACTCATTGGAGGGAATTCTACAATACATTGAAGGTAAGTTTCGTGTAGAGACGAAAAAGCTCAATGAACGCTACTATACCCTTACCAAAGAAAACCGTGTAAACCTCTGTGGTGTGGTACTGGATAATTTTGAAGAAAACACGGTTGTAGGTGCAACGGTGGAGGTATTGGGAACCGACATTGCCAAAATCACCGACAGCAATGGCTACTTTACCATGGAAAACATCCCCCGTGATGCCTCACTCAAAATTCGCTACTTGGGCTACATTACCAAATATGTAAAGGTCGAAACCCTATTGCAGCAAGGTGGATGCCCTAAAATACTATTGGCACAGCATTACGAACAATTGGATGAAGTGTTCGTCTACAAATACCTTACCTCTGGAATCATAAAGGAAAAAGATGCCAGTATTACTCTGAAAACTGACGAATTTGGCATCCTTCCAGGATTGATAGAACCGGACATCCTGCAAACCGTACAAGCCCTTCCCGGCATTAAAAGCATTGATGAAACGGTATCGGATATTAATGTACGGGGAGGAACCAACGACCAAAACCTAGTGCTTTGGAACGGCATCAAAATGTATCAATCCGGACATTTTTTTGGTTTGATATCCGCTTTTAATCCCTACCAAACAGATAAGGTAACCATATACAAAAATGGAACCCCGGCAAATTTCGGGGATGGCGTAAGCAGCGTCATTCAAATGGAAACCGGGAATACCATCTCCGAGAGGTGGAAGGGAGGCGGAGGATTCAACTTGATAAGCGGAGACGTTTATGGAGAAATTCCAGTGACCAACAAACTCGGCATTCAATTTTCGGCCAGGCGTTCAACAACCGATTTCCTGAGCACGCCCACCTATAAACAGTTTTTCAATAGGGCCTTTCAAGATAGTGAGATAACGGTTCAAAACAACAATACCATAGACGACGAATTTATCAGGGATGAAGACTTTTTCTTTTACGACTTTTCCGGAAAAATCCTGTACAACCTCAACCCGGACCATAACATCAGGCTGAGTGCCATACGTATCAAAAACAATCTAAATTATGAAGAAACCAATGTCTCCGCAGATGAGACCAACAGCAGTTTATTAAGACAGGATAATATTTCCGTAGGCGGTCAATTACAGAGTACTTGGACCGACCGCTTTTCTTCCCATCTCAACATGTATTACTCCAGATATAATCTGGACGCACAGAATATTTTCGCCAATGAGGTACAGCAATTGTTCCAAAACAACCAAGTGACGGAAAATGCCATAAAACTGGACACAGATTATATCTTGAACGATGCATTCAGTTGGAGCAATGGGTATCAATACATTGAAACGGGGATCATCAATGCCACATTTATCAACGAGCCCGATTTCAACAGTAAAATCAAAGGGGTAATTCGCACACATGCCCCGTACTCACAGGTCAACTACAATTCCCCTGAAAACAAATTCATTGGAAAAATCGGTGCCCGCTTTAACTTTATTGAGAACCTGGACACCTTCAAAAAGCTTTTGATCGAACCAAGAATCAACCTAAATTTTAAATTGGCCAACTATTTAAGAGCGGAGCTTTTGGGTGAGTTTAAAAGCCAGACCACCAACCAGATCATAGATCTGGAACAAAACTTTTTAGGTATTGAAAAGCGACGGTGGATTCTGTCCAACGATAGCACACTTCCTGTTACCAAAAGCAAACAAGGTTCCGTTGGCATCAATTACGAAAAAAACAATTTATACATTGGGGTTGAAGGCTTTTACAAAAATGTGGACGGGATAAGCACCAGTACACAAGGATTCCAGAACCCGCATCAATTCTCGGGTGAAATAGGGAGCTACGATGTTAAAGGGGCTGAACTGCTCATCAATAAAAAAGGAGATAACTACAGTACATGGTTGAGCTATGCTTACAATAAAAATGATTACACTTTTGATTCGATTGTACCACAGTCGTTTCCCAACAATTTGGACATAAGGCACACGGTTACCTTTGCAAGTACCTACACCTACAAAGACTTGAAATTAAGCATTGGACTAAACTATAGAACGGGAAAACCATTTACAGAGCCTGTTGAAGGCGAAGAAGGTTTGGACCAAGGTTTTTTTCCGCCCAGAATCAATTACCAAGCCCCGAACAATAGCCGGTTGCCAGAATATTTTAGGGCGGATGCCTCGGCCATCTATAATTTTCAGTTAAGTAGAAGCATTCGTGCCAATGCGGGACTCTCCATCCTAAATTTTACGAATAGAAAAAATACGCTCAACAAATATTACCGCGTAAACGAGGATGATGAAATTGAGACCGTGGAAAGCGTTTCGTTGGGCATTACGCCCAATGTAAGTTTTAGGGTGAGTTTTTAAAGATTTTCCCGACTGTGCCCGAAATTGCACAGCAGTAACATTTGTGAAAATTCCAGTAATCCGTGTCAAAGTACAAAAGATTTCCCGCTTACTCCTTCGACTCCACCCAGGACACCAACTAGAAATGACAAAACCCGTCATTCCTGCACAAGCAGGAATCCAAGAAATTAATGCTTTTTTGGCAACAAAAGAACTGAAGAAAATACTTGTCAAGACACAGAGGGATTAATTTACATCCGCTCTGGAACATCTATACCCAACAAGCGGAAAGCGGATTTGATCACCTCTCCCACTTTTTTCGACAACTGCACCCTAAAGTTTCTCTTCTGCTCATCTGTTTCGCCCAAAATGGAGACCTGTTGGTAGAACGAGTTGAACTCCTTAACCAAGTCATAAGTATAATTGGCAATCAAGGCCGGACTAAAGTTTTCCGCCGCCAACTGCACCGTTTCGGGAAACAACTGGATTTGCTTCAACAATTCTTTCTCCTTTTCGTGCAATTCCATGGTCATGTCGAGCGTAGTCGAGACATTGAAATCCGCCTTTCGCAAAATAGATTGAATCCTTGCGTAGGTATACTGGATAAACGGTCCTGTGTTTCCTTGAAAATCTACCGACTCCTCTGGATTAAAAAGGATACGCTTCTTGGGGTCTACCTTTAAAATATAGTATTTAAGAGCGCCCAAACCTATGGTTCGGTACAATTGCGTTTTCTCTTTTTCGGAATAGCCGTCCAATTTGCCCAATTCTTGCGAAATGGACGCTGCGGTATCTTCCATATTTTTAATCAGGTCGTCCGCATCCACTACGGTACCTTCCCTACTCTTCATTTTTCCGCTGGGCAGGTCTACCATACCATAGCTTAAATGGTACAATTGCCCTGCCCAAGAATAACCTAATTTTTTCAGGATAAGAAACAACACCTTAAAATGGTAATCCTGCTCGTTCCCTACGGTATACACCATTCCGTTGATATCCGGAAAATCGGTTACCCGCTGTATGGCCGTACCAATATCTTGCGTCATATACACCGCAGTTCCATCGGAACGCAGTACGATTTTCTCATCCAGTCCTTCCTCGGTAAGGTCGATCCAAACACTTCCATCTTCTTTTTTGAAGAAAACGCCTCGTTCCAGGCCATCTTTTACCACATCACGACCCAACAAATAGGTATCGCTCTCGTAGTACAACGTATCAAAATCAACGCCTAGATTTTTGTAGGTGGTATCAAAACCATCGTACACCCAACCGTTCATCTTTTTCCATAGCGCCACTACTTCTTCATCACCAGCTTCCCACCTTCGGAGCATTTCTTGGGCCTCCAACAAAATCGGGGCTTCTTTTTCCGCCTTATCCTTTGGAGTTCCAGACGCTATCAACCCGGAAATCTGCTCTTTGTACGCTTTATCAAATGCGACATAGTATTTCCCTACCAAGTGGTCGCCCTTCAAACCAGAAGATCCGGGGGTTTCCCCATTACCAAACCTCTGCCAGGCCAACATGCTCTTGCAGATATGGATGCCTCGATCATTTATAATCTGCGTTTTGTACACTTTTTTGCCCGAAGCCTTCAAAATTTCGGCCACGGAATAGCCCAAAAGGTTGTTTCGGATATGCCCCAAGTGCAAAGGCTTGTTGGTATTGGGTGAGGAATACTCCACCATGATCGCATCCTCGGACCGTGATTTCACATAACCAAAATCGGTCTCATCCTTAATGCTGTTGAAGAAATCGAGGTAATGGCTATCCTCAATAACAATATTCAAAAAGCCTTGTACCACATTGCATTTGGATACCTCATCAACATGCTCCTCTAAATATTCCCCAATCTGCCCTCCAATCGCGGCAGGATTTCCCTTTACATAGCGTAACATGGGAAACACCACAACGGTAATGTCACCTTCAAAATCCTTTCGGGTAGGTTGAAATTCCACCGTGGGCAGGTCAACTTGGTACAGTTGTTTTACCGCCTCGATCACTTTTTGGGTCAAATCGTTCTGCAAACTCATCTAAAAGGCTTTTCAGGGCGCAAAACTACGTATTTTTTGGGCTTTTCCCACACCTTTACCCGAACGGTCCGCTTTAATTTGATTAATTTTAAGTATGCTATTGAACGTCTCCTACTCCAACAAAGACATAACCAAAAAAATTGACGAAGCCGTAGGCAAACCCATGCCCATAAAAGAACGTTTTGCCATGGGTGGCATCGGTTCACCCAAATTGCACATTACCGAAGCCAGTATCGACATTTATAACCTGCTCGTTTTGGACAGCAGCACCAATACCTGCAATATTGAAATTCGCCCCAATGGCATCATTGTTCGGTTCCGTTCCCGCTTGGAAACCTATGGTCTTGTTATACCCTATTACAAATTGAATGTTTACAAAGGAGACATTGGCATTTACTCCATTTATATGGATCACTATTTTATTAAAGTACGTTCGGATACCAAGGCCATCCAGCGGTTTTTTCAGAAATTATTGGACCATCGAGCGGACAATCTGCCCACCAATCTTGAAGATTTATGAAAATATTGTTGACAGGGGCCAATGGCTACATTGGGATGCGCTTATTACCCAAACTTTTGGATATGGGCCACCAGATCGTCTGTGCTGTTCGTGATGAAAAAAGATTATCGGTCGATACCAAGACACGTTCCAAAATCGACATTGTGGAAATTGACTTTTTGGACGAGCCCGAAAAACAAAAAGTACCCGCAGATATTGATGCTGCCTACTACTTGATCCATTCCATGACCTCTTCGGTCACAGATTTTGACGAAAAGGAGGCGCAAGCAGCCAAAAACTTCAATGCCATTTTGGAGAACACCCAATGTAAACAGGTAATTTATCTCAGCGGTATTGTCAACGATAAAAAACTATCCAAGCACCTGAGTTCACGAAAAAATGTGGAAGAAATCCTCTATAAAGGTCCTTTTGACCTTACCGTGCTGCGCGCCGGCATTATTGTAGGTTCTGGCAGTTCCTCTTTTGAAATCATCCGTGATCTCTGCGAAAAACTGCCCGTAATGATCACGCCAAAATGGGTGCTTACCAAAACACAGCCCATCGCCATTCGTGATGTGATCCAGTTCTTAACCGAAGTTTTGGGCAACAAAGATACTTACGACCAATCTTTTGATATTGGCGGACCGGACATTCTTACCTACAAGGATATGTTGCACGGCTACGCCAAGGTACGCGGTTTTAAAAACTGGATTTTCACCGTTCCTGTTATGACACCCAAACTATCCTCCTATTGGCTCTATTTTGTCACTTCCACTTCTTATAAGTTGGCCATGAACCTCGTGGACAGCATGAAAATGGAGGTCGTGGCCCAAGACAATCGCCTACAAGAAATGTTGGGGATTGAAACCCATACTTATGAAGAGGCCATTGATTTGGCTTTCAAAAAAATTGAGCAAAACCTCGTAATAAGCAGTTGGAAGGACAGTATTGCCAGCGGACAGATAAAAGAAGACCTTGAAAATTACATTCAAGTACCAAAATACGGCGTGCTTCAGGACAAAAAATCCATCCGTATTAAAGATGAAGATGTTGTTTTGGAAAACATTTGGCGCATTGGTGGCGATAATGGTTGGTACTATGGCAATTGGTTATGGAAAATCCGTGGGTTTATGGATAAATTGGTCGGTGGTCCAGGACTGCGCCGTGGACGTACCCATCCCGATAAAATTTTTCCAGGCGACGCATTGGACTTTTGGCGGGTATTGTTGGCCGACAAAAAATCCAAACGCCTGCTTCTTTTTGCCGAAATGCGGACCCCAGGTGAAGCTTGGTTGGAGTTTAAGATAGAGGACGGAGTGCTATACCAAACCGCAACCTTCCGACCTAAAGGCTTATTGGGGCGATTGTACTGGTATTCCGTCCTGCCCTTCCATCTTTTTATTTTTGGGAACATGATCCGGAATATTGCTAAAGGCTAAGGTTTCCTGTTATTTTTAAACAAATGACACCTGTCACATCGAGCGCAGTCGAGATGTCTTGATTTGTTGGTCATCGTTTCCTGACAAAAGATTTCTCGCTTACCCCTTCAGCTCCACTCAGGACACCAGCTCGAAATGACAATCATACTGACCACAAGGCTGTTAAAATACTATTAAGCCTCGTGTGCGATTCCATTTTTCTTCGCACTTTGTCACAAATTCCCTTGTGGTTCGTCTAAACAACAGGCAAACTTACCTCCCCAAAAGGAGTCTTACTAATGTAACCATACATAAAACCATGTCCGTTAAAAAAACTCTTCTCCTTACCGTATTCACCGCTTTGGTGGGTTTTCCCCTAGTTGCGCAGACCGTGAGTTCCCGCTTGGTCGATGCCAAGACCCAAAAAGGGATTCCATACGCCACCATCCAGTATGGGGAACGCCAAGGTGTAATCACTAACGAGGAAGGTCGCTTTAGTTTTGTGCTGAAAGAGGGCACTACCCTGCCCGACTCCATCTACGTAACCTCTATGGGATACGAGAAAAAAGGCTTCACTCTGGGGCAAATGCAAGACAGCTTGGTGGCTTTAAATGCAAAAGCTATTGAACTGAGCGGAGTTTATGTTTTTGACAAGGAACTGGAAGTGGACGACATCATTGAAAAAATGATAGAAAACATTCCCCAGAATGTAAACAAAAGCCCTGTAAAACAACGGTTTTTCCTTCGGAAATCAGAACTGGCCAATATGCACAAGGTGGATTTTGGCTTTGAAAAATCATCTATAAAAGAACTGAACAAGGAATTGATGGACAGCATTGCTAGCTCCGTTCCAAAAAATGCATCCCATTATACCGAGAGTTTCGGCGACCTCTACAAAACAAACACGGATTACAAAATCAACATCATTAAAGCGGCCGACCTATACGACAAAAGGGAGGTAGGTTCTTTTGAGGACTTGGCCGAGCACATGGAGGAAATCTTCAAACAGAATGTAAAACCTGGCTCCTACCTAAAAATCAAATCCGGTATTTTTAGCGAAAAAATACAAGTAGACTCTATTTTGGACACTATGGATGATGAACGGATAGATCAAGTAAAAAAAGTAAAGGCACAAGTGAAAAAAGATAGCGTTTCGGGCTTGGTGGACAGCCAGCGTTGGCAGTTCAAGGAACTATTGAGCCAACTGTACTATAAAGAAGACACCAAACTGGACTTCGTGGACAAAACCCGTAGATACGAGTTTAAATTAGCGGGTTATGCCGATATTGGCAACGATGGGGTTTACGTAGTGGACTTTTGGCCCAAACGAAGTAGTGCTGATTTTAAAGGGCGCCTTTATATAAATATAGAGGACTTTGCCGTAATGCGACTGGATTTTGCGAACACTCAGCGTTTGCGAAACTTTAGACTATTGGGCATTACCTACCGCGAAACGGTATACAAAGGCATCATGCGTTTTGCCAAATTGCCCAATGGCAAGTACGACCTTCAGTTTATGGATTTGTCCGATGGCAAATATTTTGGGGTGGACCGCCCCCTAAAAGTGGTGGAAAAAAATAAATATGTAAAGGGTCGCCGCAAGCAAAACGAACTGAAGCTGAACATTGATTTTCGTATGAACATGACCAACAAATGGGAACTGGTGGTGTTTAACCAAGACGACATTTCCGAAAACGAGTTTAAAACCTTTACCGAAGACAAAACGGTTCGGGCCACTTATATGCCCCGATACAACCCCGAATTTTGGAAAGGATATACCATTATGGAACCCAACCAAGCCATCCGCGGGTTTACGGTTGAGGAGGAGGACTAGTTATAAGTTTCTGGTTTCTAGTTCACATCACAAATTTGTGATAAAGGGACTTCCAAGGCTTGACTGATTCGATTTTCTTTTCTACTTGTCATTTATGACATGTACCAGACGCAGCAAAACGCTTTTCTTGTTCTTGATATGGAAAAAGACAAGTTATTTAGCGAATGGATCATAGACCATTACGGCTCTCCTGAAAAACTGGCCCAAATTTTAGAGTCAGGGATTTTTATGTTGTTCTTTTTAGAACAAGACACCTTCTCCCACAGGGAGGTGCAGGATATGGCAGAAGCAATCAGGGGGATTATGGCTGGGTTGAGGGAGTGAGATGCAAAGCATCGATGGAGAAATCTCAGCTAACCACAGATTTCTCACATCCGTTCGAAATGACAAAAGAAAATTAGTGCAATTCCTGCCCCGGCAGGCGGGCGTGTCAAACTACTACTAAAAAAAATGTCTCAACTGCGCTCGACATGACAACCAATAAAGAGAGAGAGGTTTTTCGCTATGCTGAAAATGACAAATTAGGGTGCTTTATTGTCTGTTAAGAGTTCCAAGATTTTGTCTTCCACTTCCTTGGAATCCCATTTCTCTTCAACATTGGGAAGTTGCATTACTTGCCGCATAATTTTCTCTTGCATATCGCCTATGGCGAGCGCTTCGGCATAGGGCCTATCAGAAAAAGTGACCCGGCTATATACCGGCACCCACTTCTCCGGATGCTTGGCAGCAAAATGTTTTTCAATCTTTTTTTGCAGCAAGAACTTTGCATCGGCTGTTTTGCTGCTCATTTCCACAAAGTTTCTGTAACTCAGTTCGGCAATTGCATCGGCATTGGGCTTACGCTCTTGTTCATATTCGGAAAAGATGGCCTCCCAATCATCCCCATGTTTCTCCATTAAGTGATTGAGCACGTAGATATCCTCAAAACCGGCATTCATGCCCTGTCCGTAAAATGGCACAATGGCATGGGCGGAATCGCCTACCAAGGCCACTTTGTTCCAATACGTCCAAGGGTAGCATTTCATGGTGACCATGGCACTGGTCGGGTTATTGAAAAAATCCTTGGTCAAATCCTCAATTTCTTTGCGAACATTGGGAAAGTATTTCTTGAAAAATTCACGGGCCTGATCTTCGGTCTCGATACTTTTAAAAGAGACTTCTCCCTCAAAAGGTAAAAACAGGGTACAGGTAAAACTACCGTCAATATTGGGCATGGCGATGAGCATAAACTCACCTCTTGGCCAAATATGGAACGAGCTATTGTCCAACTTATGGGTGCCATCCTCATTGGCAGGTATGGTAAGCTCTTTGTAGCCTACATCAATAAAGTTCTGGGAATAATTGAACCTACTTTGGCGCTGCATTTTGTGGCGTACCCTTGAAAAGGCTCCATCACAACCAAAAATCAAGTCAAAATCATACGCTTTCCATTCACTTTTCTCGGTTTCCCCTGTGTAGATTCTAGCTTCGGGCAGATCAACATCCCAAACTTTTTCATTAAATCGGAACGAGGCACCCTCACCTTCGGCCAAATCAATCATCCGTTTGTTGAGAATCCCCCGTGAAATAGACCAAATGGCCTCCCCATCTTTCCCATATTTCTGAAAATAGACAGGTTTATCGTTCACATGCATCGCACGTTTATCGAGTGGAATTGCTATTTCCTTGATTTTTTTCCCAATGCCCACTTCATCCAGAGAGCGCCACCCCCTATTGCTCATGGCAAGGTTGATGGAACGTCCGGAGAACTTGATGGTCCTTATATCGGGTCTTCTATCGAATACGGTAACCGTATGTCCGATTCTACGTAAATAAATTGCTAAAAGGGAACCCACCAATCCGGAACCGATGATGGCTATATTTTTTGGAGTCTGTGCCATAGATGCCCAATGGGCGAATTCTGATTAAACGGCTAAAATACGGAATTTTAATTTTTTATGTTCGCGCATTTCCCTTCCAAATCTCCTTACTGTGCAGGTTTTGCACTTTTCTGTAAAGATATGGTTTGGACTGTTAAGAATTTTTAACATAAGCGTGTAAACCTTGGCTCCAAATGTTACCGTATATATATAAAATATTCCGCTTCGGCGCCTATATATAAAAAGTCCTTCACAAACCATTGCGAAGGACTTTTCACTTTTATGGAATTGATTACCTTATTTTAGGATTTCATCCACAATACCGTATTCCACAGATTCTTCTGCACCCATCCAATAATCGCGATCAAAATCCTTCATGACCTTTTCAAAAGGTTGCCCGCAGTTTTCCGATAAAATTTGGGCGCCAAGTTCTTTCGTTTTAATGATTTCCTTGGCCTGAATTTCAATATTGGAGGCTTGCCCTCTTGCTCCACCGCTAGGTTGGTGGATCATGACACGGGCATGCGGCTGAATAAATCTTCTGCCTTTTTTCCCTACCGATAAAAGTATGGACCCCATAGAGGCAGCCAAACCGGAACAAACCGTGGATACCGGGCTTTTTATCTGTTTAATGGTATCATAAATGGCAAAACCAGAGGTTACATACCCTCCCGGGCTATTGATAATCAATTGAATTTCTTTATTGTTCAGCATATCCAAATAGAGTAACCTATCTATTACGTGCTTCGCAGAATCATCATCTACTTGGCCCCATAAGAACACTTTGCGGTCCTCTAACAGTTTTTCTTGGATCAACTCTTGAACTTTTCCTTTTTTTGAACTCATTTTTTAGGTGTTGTAAGACTTCAAAAATAATCAAATTCCAAGGAAGTTTCCGCACTTGTCCATCACAATACTCGGATTATGGTTTTATCTCCACTTTTTGTGAAACCACATCTTTGATCGGAATCACAAATTTGCTCTTGTGGGTTTCCAAAGTAAGACTGTTATTATCTATGGCCTTGATGGTTCCCTCATCATCACCAATAACTATTTTATCGCCTACCATATAGGTTTTTCGTGTGTAAAAAGACCTAAGCAGGTCTGCAACAATTTCCCTGGAACCCAATCCAACGCCCAAGGCAAATGCCAAAAGAAAAGACCCCAAGATCAATGTTATGTTGTTGGTGATTATGGTTGTATCCACCCCAGCTTGGTTCAATGCCGTGATCGACATAAATATTACAATCACATAAAAAAACAGGTTGCTCACCAGGTTGGAACCACCGAATTCGAGGGAGTCAAAAAGTCGCTTAATGGTTTTCTTTACACAGTTGCCAATGTAGAATCCTACCATTAGAAGTGCAAGTGCACTAAAGAATCGGGGTAGGTAATGTAAAAGGTTGCCTATTTCCTGGGATATGATCTTCCAATCCAAAATATCTGCCGCCACAATAAGAAAGACCAGGATCAAAAACCACCGAACAAACCCCAATATTATTTTGGTGAGGTCTATTTTAAGGCCGCCTTTTCCCGTTACGTCCATTCCGTTTATTTTATCGTTCAGTACTTGTATTTTGGCTAGTTTGAGGATTTTCCTGAATAGGAACATTACAATCTTAATAACGATCCAACCTAAAAATAAAATAACAATTGCCCCCAGAATTTTTGGAAAAGCCAATGCTATCTCTTTGCCCATGCCCGACAACGAGTCGAGGGTCACATTTTTCCAATCATTGATAGTCTCCATAGTTGATGTTTATTTATAGTGTTCTGTTAGTTGTTTTCGCCCAAGGTTTTGAATAGTTTTCGCAAAGCACCCCCCAAATTGATAGAGAACAATGAAGCCATGTCCATGATCAGCTTTGCCGCAGCAATGTCGTTCATCACTTTTTGCTTCATTTCGGGCGGAGCCTCGTGCAGGGAGGCCTCCAGCTCTTTAAATGGGTTTTTGTGTTTCTTTGCCATCTATTCCAGGGTATTATAGATTTCCAATAGTCGCTCCTTAGCTCTTTTAAGCCTCATCTTCACCGCGCTCTCCCCTATCTCCATTAAACTGACCAGTTCCTTTATGCTGGCGCCATCTTGATATTTCAATAACAAAATGGATTTATCTTCGACCGAGACAAGCTCCAAGCACTTTTTGAGTTTATCCGCTTTCATTTCGTATAAACTCCCATCGGGCACTTCTTCGGTAAGTTTATGTTCGGAAACTTCAACCTGTACGGATTGGTCCTGTATTTTCAGTTGCTTGTTCCGATTTACATAGTTCACACAAAAATTATAGGTAAAAGAATACAGCCATGTAGAGAACTTCGATTTCCCTTTAAAGGTTCGAAGTTTGATAAAAAGTTGGAGGAACACATCCTGTGTCAAATCCTCCGCCTGGTCAGCAGATTTTGCAAATCCGTAACATTTGTTATAGACCATTTTCGCATAGCGGTCGTACAATTTCCCGAATAGCATAGGGTCATTGTCCGCCACAATCTGTTTCACTAATTCCTCATCAGAAAGATGCACGTATAAGTCTTCCTTTTCCAAAAACGCTTTGTCGGGTTTACTTACAAGTATTAGAAACAGCTTTTTAAAAAAGGTCACTCCAAAAACAGGTTTATTTGGCCAGGCTTTTTAAAATGGGGCGCAAATTAAAAGATTTTCCTAGTATATTTGATTAAAAACCAGATATGAAGACCCATTACATCGTTGGACTGTTCGCCTTTTTATTGATTTCCGCTTGCAAAACAGATTCCAAAAAACCCGAAGCAACTTCCAAACCCTCCGAAACTGAAAAAACCGTTCCCGAACTAATCGCAGAGGCGCACGGTTTTGACAACTGGAAGGATGTTGATAAAATCACTTTTACCTTCAACGTAGATAGGGATTCCATGCATTTTGAGCGTAGCTGGCATTGGGAAACCAAAACCAACACGATTACCTCCATCTCTGGAGCAGATACCTTGACTTATAACCGTGCAAACATGGATAGCATTGCCCTAAAAACCAATGGAGGTTTTATTAACGACAGGTACTGGTTGATGGCTCCCTTTAATTTGATGTGGGATGCCAACAACTATACTTTTGAACACTTCCCGGAAGTAACCGCCCCCATTAGTGAGGAGCCCATGCAAAAATTGACCATTGTATATGCCAACGAAGGTGGCTATACTCCTGGTGATGCATACGATTTTTATTTTAAGGACGACTACATTGTTCGGGAATGGGCCTATCGCAAATCCAACCAAGAAGAGCCGAACTTGGTATCCACTTGGGAAGATTATGTGGATATGGAAGGCATTAAACTTGCCCAACAACACAACCGCCCCGAAGGTGGCACAAGTCTTTATTTTACAGGGCTTTCGGTGAGGAAGGAATAGAATTCTGGTTGTATTGGGTTAACAAGGCTCAAAAAATATTTTTAAGGTTTGCCCACACATAACTGAACGATGGTGTGATGCATCTTTTATATCCGTAATTGAGGGTATAGTGATTAAAATATCGCTGTAAACAAGTTGTGTTTTATTTGCAAAATTAACTTCATTTTCTATTTTTTTATGCTTAAAAAATATTTTTTTGTATAAATAGACAGATTTAATTCTGTTTATTTTACATATTTTTGTTGAATTAAACAGAATTTCTAAAATGGCAAACCTTATTCCAACAGAGAAGATTATTGAGAGGCTTCGCTATGAAAACCCATGGTGGGTAACCAAGGATATTCCTAAGACATATAGTTCAATGTCAAAGAGACTATATTTTGATCTCTTTTACCCCTTTGTTCTTGAAAGGAGTGTAAAAAGAGCTTTGGTTCTGATGGGGCCAAGGAGAGTGGGTAAAACAGTGATGCTATTCCACTGTATTGGAAATCTAATTGAAGAAAGTATAAACCCGCAAAAAATCTTCTTTATAGGAATTGACAATCCCATCTATGTGAATTTAAGTTTAGAGGATATTTTAACGCTCTGTAAGGAGTCTTTGGCTCTTGAAAATCTAAATGGTTGTTTTGTGTTTTTTGATGAAATACAATATCTGAAAGATTGGGAAAGACATTTAAAAGTTTTAGTGGACTCATATCCTGAAACAAAGTTTATTGTATCGGGATCAGCCGCGGCTGCCTTAAAATGGCATAGCACGGAAAGTGGGGCGGGAAGGTTTACTGATTTCCTTTTGCCCCCATTAACATTTCAAGAATATATTCATCTAAAAAAGTTGGATCATTTAATTTATGAAGGTGAGATTCAATACGGAGATAAGGACATACAATATTGCTTAACTCATGACACTAAAGAGCTGAACAAAGAGTTTGTACATTACTTAAATTTTGGAGGATACCCTGAAGTTGTGTTATCAGAAAAAATTCAAAGTGATGTGGGCAGATATGTCAAGAACGATATAGTAGACAAAGTTTTACTACGAGATTTACCGAGTTTATATGGAATTAAAGATGTCCAAGAATTAAATAGATTTTTTACATACATAGCCTATAATACAGGTAATGAGTTTTCGTATGAGACAATGTCAAAGGAAAGTGGTATTCAAAAAGATACTTTAAAAAAGTACCTTGAATATTTGGAAGCAGCTTTTTTAATTAAAGTTTTGAACAAAGTTGGAATAAACGCAAAAAGATTAAAAAGAATCACAAGATTCAAAGTTTACCTAACAAACCCATCCCTTAGAACTGCTTTATTTTCCCCAATAACTGAAACTGACCAAGAAATGGGGAACATGGTAGAAACCGCTATCCTTTCCCAATGGATGCATAGAGAGCAATTGGACTTAACATATGCAAGATGGAAAGAAGGTCGAAAAGAAGGAGAAGTAGATCTTGTTTTAGTAGATGACAAAAGCTACAGACCAATTTGGGGTGTTGAAATTAAATGGAGCAACAGATTTTATCACAAACCTCAAGAGTTAAAAAGCCTTATAAGCTTTTGTAAGGAAAATAACTTTGAATCAGCAGTAACAACCTCTATTGATCAATTGGGATCAAAAGAAATTCAAGAATTAAAATTCACATTTATACCTGCATCAATTTATGCCTACAACATTGGTGAGATTACATTAAAATTGAAAACAAAAAATTAAAAAAAGTAAGGACAACAAGGTATCTAGTCCATACCCTCGGGATACCCTCCATACACAAAACCATTATCAAACCCAATAAAAAACAACTCACCTCCCCCTCCTACCCAGAAAAAAAGTAATCCCCAAAACCATAAGGGCCATGCACAACAGCAATACAAAACTATAGTTTAAGGAAGCACTTTCTGCGATAAATCCAAGAATTACTGGCCCTAACAAAAAACCGATATACCCCGAACCTGCGATAAAAGCCACCCCTTGGGAGGAATCCACCCCCTTTACATTACCACCTATTCGGAACAATTCGGGAACAATTACCGAGAATCCCAATCCATTAAAAGCAAAGCCAATAATGGACCAAGTGGTGTTTTGCGTCAGCACCAGAACAAAACCAATGGCAGCGATAAAAGCACCCAGCCCCACTATTTTAATGGGACCTATTTTGGCACTGATGCCATCACCAAGAAATCGCCCTAACGTCATGGTGGTGGAAAATGCCAAAAATCCTGCTCCGATGAGCAACTCTGGGGCCGTGGTCATTTCTTTGAGATAGAGCGCACTCCAGTCGATTATTGCACCTTCACTTCCAAAGGAAACAAACCCGATAATGCCCAAAAGCAATAAAGGTTTAAATAGTTTTAGGCTAAAAGGTTCCTTTTCCACGGGTGCGGCCACTATGTGGACATAATGTTTTTTTAGAAAAAAATTGATGGCAAACACCAAAACCACGGTGACACCCATGTGCAGCACAGGGTTTCCAATCACGGGAATCAAGAAGCTGCCCAGTCCCACCAAAATACCGCCCAGACTAAAAAAGCCGTGGGCTGCGGACATAAAGTTCTGTTTATCCTCCTTTTCAATTTCGGTGACCAAGGTGTTTATGGCGATATCGATAAAACCGTTGCTGGCCCCAAAAAGGTAGAGGCCTGCCATCAACAAATAATAATTGGGTGCCATAA
Organism: Flagellimonas sp. L-11; assembly: GCF_056857735.1. NCBI lineage: Bacteria > Pseudomonadati > Bacteroidota > Flavobacteriia > Flavobacteriales > Flavobacteriaceae > Flagellimonas > Flagellimonas sp. L-11. The sequence goes on along the minus strand of NZ_JBSXNR010000053.1, from coordinate 9,719 downwards.
GCGGCAGCATGGCCGTTACAGAAGCAAATAGCACCCCATACCAAGATGCCCTGCCAACCCCGAGTTTGTTGATGATTTTGGAAGCTACCGGAAAAATGGTGAAAACCCCAAGGGACAAACAAAATAGGGCTATACCCAAATCGGCCTTATCTATATCCAATTTTTCCTTTACCGTGGGGATATAAATGGCCCAGGTACCAAACCAAATATTGATGCTGGTAAACACCCATGCCACCCCAAAATATCTCGGTTTGGATAAAATAAGCCATAGGGATTTCATATGCTGGTAGAGTTTGGTTGGTAAATTAATTGGTTATTTGTCCTGTATGCCCGCTTTCAAAATCTGTCCAAAACGGTACATATCCCCATACGAACAATACAGGGGAGCAGGGGCCAACCGGATAACGTTGGGTTCCCTCCAATCGGTAATGACGCCTTTTTTCATTAAATAATCAAAGATGGATTTTCCCTCCCCGTGCAAAAACACGGAAAGTTGACAACCTCTTGCCTCAGGGGTAATGATTTCGAAGGTGCTGTCCACCTCCTTGTCAATCTCATAAAGCACAAACTCCAAAAAGGCCACAATGGTCTTTTGTTTTTTGATCAGGGCATCCATTCCAACCTCGTCAAATATTTCCAAGGATGCCAAATAGGGGGCAATGGAAAGTATGGGCGGATTGCTCAACTGCCATGCATCTGCAGTTTCTATCGGGTCGAACTCGGGCTTCATTAAAAAGCGGGTCTCTTTTTTGGCACCCCACCATCCTTCAAAACGGGGGATATCTTCCTTTCCCAAATGTCTTTCATGGATAAAGATGCCCGATGCGTTCCCAGGGCCACTGTTCATGTATTTGTAACTGCACCACGCAGCGAAATCAGCGTCCCAATCGTGCAGCTTCAGTTTAATGTTTCCTACCCCGTGGGCCAAATCCCAGCCTACAAAAGCACCTACGTCTTTTCCTGCTTTGGTGATGGCCTTCATATCCAATACCTGGCCATTGTAGTAGTTTACGCCACCCATCAACACCAAGGCAAGCTCATCCCCAACCTCATTGATTTTTTGTATAATGTCCTCTGTACGCCACGCATGTTCCCCATCCCGCTTTTTTACTTCAACAATGGCATCTTTCGGATCCAATCCATGAAAGCGCACCTGACTTTGCAACATATATTGATCGGATGGAAATGCTTTTTCCTCACAAATAATTTTGAAGCGTTTTTCGGTAGGTCTGTAAAAAGATACCATCAACAAATGGAGGTTTACCGTTAGGGTATTCATTACCGAAATTTCTTCAGGTTTGCCACCCACCACTTTGCCTAAGCCTTCAGCAAGTCTTTCGTGATAATCCCACCAAGGTTTATCTGCATAAAAATGCCCTTCTACGGCCAATTCCCGCCAATCTTTCATTACCTCGTCCACAAACTTTTGGGTGCGTTTGGGTTGAAGGCCAAGGGAATTTCCCGTGAAATAGATCACATCCTTTCCATTTACCTGTGGATAGTGAAACTCGTTTCTGTAATGAGCCAATGCATCGGAAGCATCGAGCTCTTTGGCAAATTCAAGCGTATTTTGGAACGTCATTCTTATTTTGGTTTGCTTCAAAAATACGATTTGTGAAAGTAATCCTAGGAAAAGAAAATTACTCCAATCGCATTTCGATGATGTGCTTTTTAAATCCTACTTTTTCATACGCTTTAATGGCCGGTTGGTTTTCATTGTAGACCGTCAATCTAATTTCTTTAAAACCTTGATTGTGCGACCATTTTTTGAGTTCTTCCACAATCATGGCATTGATTCCTTGCCCCCTGAAATCTCCATCGGTGTACATAAAGCCCAGATAGGCGTAAAATTCATGGTCTAAATAATGCCTGGCCTTTTTGGGAATGGCATAGCCCGAGGCCACAATTTTACCACCGACCTCAGCCACCACAACATGGGATTTGGGGTCTTGAACCATCTCCCCAATATCGTAATAACTAATGGGCCCTTCTTTTATGGTATCGTCAAAAGGTCGTTCGGTCTTTATGATCTCCTGTTCAAAATCCAGCAGCACGGGAAGGTCGTCCAATGTTGCTGTACGTATGTTTACCTTTGGTAACGTCATGGAATGCTTTTGCTTTTAGAAATATTCCAATGTAGTTCTTTTCTATATTTTTGCGAAAAATATCTCATGCATTTCCTTTCACCAATTTTGGAGAGTTACATTGCCAATAGTTCGGAGAACGAACCCGAATTGTTGCAGGAACTTACCCGTGAAACCCATTTAAAAGTGGTTCAACCCAGAATGATCACGGGGCATTTTCAGGGTCGGGTTTTGAGTATGCTGTCCAAAATCATCAATCCCAAATATATCTTGGAGATAGGCACTTATACGGGATATTCTGCTCTTTGTTTGGCCGAAGGGCTTCAAAAAAAGGGCGAACTGCATACCATTGAGGTAAACGAAGAGCTCCATCAAATACAGCGAAAGTATTTTGATAAAAGTGGGGTCGGGCCTCAAATCAAACAACATATTGGAGATGCTTTGGAAATTGTTCCCAAACTGAACCAGACCTTCGACCTTGTTTTTATTGATGCGCAAAAGGTGAACTACGATGCTTATTTTGAGGCGGCGATTCAAAAAACAAATCCGGGCAGTGTGATTCTATCGGACAATGTACTGTGGTCCGGAAAAGTGGTCGAACCCATACAGAAATCGGACAAGGCCACTGCCGCACTATTGGAATACAATCAAAAATTAAAAAATGACCCGAGAGTGGAAACGGTTTTACTTCCAATTAGGGATGGACTGACATTGAGTAGGGTGCTATAAAACGTTGGTACAGCCAATAAAAGAGCCAACCGGACAACAAGCCCACTACCATGCCCACCAAAATATCGATTGGGAAATGTACCCCCACATAAATTCGGCTCAGGGCAAAGAGTATGGGCCAAATAAAAAAAAGTATGGTCCATTTCACTTTTTTTCTCAAAAACAGAAACACCAACATGGTTATGGAAAACGAGCTGGAGGCATGGCCCGAAAAAAAGCTATAATCCGTTGGGGTCTTTAGAATACGTATTAGGGTGTTGATTTCCTCGGTATTGTTGGGACGCAATCTAGCTACGGATATTTTGGTGACATGTGTGACAAGGGTAATAAAAACAGCTAAGCCCAACACGGTCAAAAATTTATGTAAGGCTTCCTTTTTGGGAAATTTTATAAAAAACAATATTAAGAAAAGGATAAAAAGGGGGATCCAAGTAGTGATATTGGTCACGGTGGACCAAAACAGATCGTATTTCTCTATGCCCAGACCATTGAGATAAACAAAAGTGTCCCTATCCCATTTGAGCAATTTTTCCAACATAGGAACCTATTTCTTGTTGAGGTCTCGTTTGATGGAGCCGGAAACTTCGTTCACGTTGTTTTTCACATCATCGATTTCCTTACGGATATTTTTGGTGAAGTCCGTGTCCACATCAGTGGTCTTTTGGATTTCACGCTTAATATCGTCCGTGGCGTCCTTGAGTTGACGCATTCCTTTACCGAGCCCCTTGGCTATGCCAGGAATCTTATCTGCTCCAAATACCATCACCACGATGAATAGGATGAAAAAAATCTCAGCTCCGCTAATGAATAGAAATTGCATGGCACAAATATAATCAGAACTTGGTTTCAAAATAAAAAAAGCCTCGTTATTTAACGAGGCTCTTAACATAGTTTATTTTACTTATCTCCTTTGATATTTTCCTTGAATTTATCAAAGTCTGATTTTTCCTCTTTCTTGGGCCAAGCATTGTTGGTAGTATCAATATCCGCGGTTTCCAATTTTGGATCTACTACAATTCCCACCAATTCTTTCTCGGTAGCCATCACTCTTTTTACCTCGGCATCGTTCTTTCTCCAAATTTCTGGAGGGTACGTAACATTCTCCGTGGTACCATCCGCGTAGGTGTACTCTACGATCAATGGCATAGGAATACCTCCTGGCTTATCAAAAGTGATCTCATAAAAATACTTTGGCTCTTTAACCTGGGCTCTTTCGGCCTCGGTCATGTTGTCCATCATAAATTCCTTAAGGTTCTGGGAAGTCTCGGTCGGGGATTTTCCTTTTAGCTCTGGGGAAAAATCCTCGCTGTCCTCTTCGGCCAAGTATACCAATGGTGGAAGGTCGGCCTCGGTAAGGTTCCTGTCGGCCATGTATTTTTCCATTTCCTTGGTGGGCTTGTTGGACACGTAGTATTTTTTAACGCCCTTTACGCCTATGTCAACATAGTCAGTGGTGTAGAACCATCCTCTCCAATACCAATCCAAATCCACAGCTGAAGCGTCTTCCATGGTACGGAAGAAATCCTCTGGGGTCGGGTGCTTGAACATCCAACGTTGTGCGTAGGTTTTGAAGGCATGATCGAACAATTCCTCGCCCATAACAGTTTCCCTAAGAATGTTTAGGGCTGTTGCTGGTTTACCATAGGCATTTGGACCTAGTTGATACACGTTTTCCGGGTTTGACATGATGGGCGAAATATAACTTTGATCACCGGCCATGTAAGGAACTATTTTAGCTGCTTCCCCTCTTCTTGAAGGGTATTTTTCGTTGGGAGCGATAACATCTGGGTTGTTTTTCCCAAATTCCTGCTCTGCCAAATACTGCATAAAGGTATCCAAACCTTCATCCATCCATCCCCACTGACGCTCATCGGAGTTTACGATCATTGGGAAGAAGTTGTGACCAACTTCATGGATGATCACACTGATCATTCCGTATTTTACCCTATCGGAATACGTACCATCCTCGTTTGGACGTCCGTAGTTCCAGCAGATCATTGGGTATTCCATACCTTGGTTTTTGGCATGTACGGAGATGGCCTTGTGGTAAGGGTAATCAAATGTGTGTTTTGAGTATGTTTTCAAGGTTTGTGCAACAGCTTTGGTTGACTGTTCCTCCCAAAGTGGGTTACCTTCTTTAGGGTAAAGCGATACGGCCATTACATCTTTGCTTCCGATTTTAACGGCTTGCATGTCCCAGATAAACTTTCTGGATGTTGCAAAAGCGTAATCCCTAACATTGGTTGCCTTGAACTTCCAAGTTTTGGTATCGGTAGCGAAACCTTTTTCGGCAGCTTCCGCTTCTTCTTGGGTTACAATTAGTACTGGCTTGTCGTACGATTTTTTGGCCTGCTTGTAGCGCTTCATCATTTCTTTGGAGAAAACCTCGTCACGGTTTTGAAGCTCACCTGTAGCATCCAAAATGTGGTCTGCAGGAACGGTAATGCTCACATCATAATTACCAAATGGCAGTGCGAATTCTCCACTTCCCCAGAACTGATGGTTTTGCCATCCTTCCACATCGCTGTACACCGCCATTCTTGGAAAGAATTGCGCAATTACGTAGGCACGGTTTCCATCTTTTAGAAAGTACTCGTATCCCGAGCGTGCCCTGTTTACGGTATGGTCGGGAATATTGTACCACCACTTTATGGAGAAAGAGATTTTTTCTCCGCTTTTGAGCGGTTGGGGTATATTGATACGCATCATGGTCTGGTTGATGGTATAGGACAACGGTTTTCCGCTATCATCGGTAACCGATTCAATATTAAAACCGCCATCGAATGGCTCGCTGATGTAGGTTTGCGCGAAGTTGTCCGCCGTGTAGGCAATGTTCACGCCGTTACCATCGCGTAAGGGTGATTTAGAATCTTTGGCACGTACATTTTGATCTAATTGCACCCAAAGATATTCCAAATCGTCCGGGGAATTGTTATGGTACGTAATGGTCTCCTCACCGCTGATCTTTGCATTTTTATCATCCAGGTGAATGTCCATTACATAATCCGCCTGCTGCTGATAATAATCGGGGCCGGGCGCACCTGAAGCGGACCGGTATGTGTTTGGAGTTGAAAACTCCTCGTACAATTGTTTAAATTTACTTTGGTTGTAATGTCCGGGCTCCCGTTCTTCTTTAACGTCTGCCTCTTCTTGTGCCATGACCACGGCTCCAAAAAGGAACAACACGGAAGCTAAGCAATACTTGAATCTGTTCATTTTCTATCTGATTTTATAGCTGCGAAAAATAACATATTTTAACCAATTGTTAAGAATACGTCATAAGTTTAACATTCCTTTATTCTTCTCCCTGATGAGTACAAAGCTTTTTTTGTTGTTTTTCCACTTCACATGGACCACGTTTTTCTGTTCGTCGAACAAATCCGTAAGCAGTTCGTTCTGAACGGACATGGTTTTTACGTCGGATAAATCAACATTGGTAATTTCCAAATAACAGATGACCACATCGGTATCATACCTTTTTCCCAAAAAATTATAGGGAACGGGCTCTCCATCGAACTCCACTACAAACTTTGATCGGAAATATTTTTCGATATATTCATCGGCGATCTTGGATTCTTTCGGGGTAGCCAGCTTGGCCTCGATGCCATAGCGTTCCTTAAGGAGTTTGTCCAGGTCATCTATAAATATCCGACTGGTGATCTGGAAAGCGCTATCCTCCTCTGCGTATGCTATATTGGTAACGCTTACGTAGAATTTATGGGCGGATGAGAAAGACAAGAACAATAACATTACCAAAGGTAATACCATCATTCTTGCTTTTTTCAGTTTCATCATGTGTTATTAGACTTTAATTGTGCGACAATGTTACAGTTTTATGAAACCTTCTGCAATTTACCTGCCAAACTAATTTTAAAACATTTCGACTGCGCTCAATGTGACAAGTTCAAGCTCAAACATCAGATTCAAGAACCAAGAGCCAAGACCACAAAACAAAGGATAAGGTTACTGCCCACTACAAACTGACATCACACTTCCGACTCCCAAAAAATCAATCCAAATCGTTGTTTTCGCGGTAAGCGCGGCTTTTTTCTATCATTACATCCCATATCCTTAATTTATCCTGAGATTCCACCGCCGCCTGAAAAGCTTCGTCCACCTCGCAGAAATACATGAAATCATCAATTTTATCCATGGGGATTTTAAGCGTTGTCAAAAAAAGGGAATCCGCATAAAAACCTTGTACCCGTTGCGTTTGGGCGTAGGTCTTATCCACTTTCACCCTGTTCTTCAACATTTTGGTACGTCCCGTTATGGCATTGATAATGGGATCTAAAGGGGGGCTCAATAGCATCCCCACATTAAACTTTCCTGCCGTGGCCTGTTGCAGTTTCCGTTCGCTCTGCGTTGGCACTCGCCTATGGGCATTGGGCAAGTTCAAGGCCTCTGCGCTCACATCCTTTTCCAAGGTGACCCGATCTACATCGCGGGTAAGATCTCCTGTTAAATTATACGGGGTGACCACTACTTCCTTTAACTGGTTTACGAATTCCTGCATGGGAACCTCCACAAAGTTCGATTGATACAGCGTTTCGGTAACGGGCAGGGATTTCTTCAAAAAATGAACGGCGGAAAACACCAGCGTATCGTTTAAGCGCACCCTTATGGCAAAATTCCCATCAACATCGGTGATAACGGCGTCTTTTGTGGTACTGTTCTGGACCACCACGCCAACCACGTCCTCATCCGAACTGGTCACCCTTCCTTGCAGCACTTTGACTTTGCTATCTACTTCTTGGGAAAAACCCCAATGAGCGGCAAAACAAACCAATACAAGAAAGCATCGTTTCATTCCTCTTCCAAAGTTGCCAAAAAGTCCTTGCTTTGGGTCACCAGAAAATCGATCAACTGAAATTCGTTTTCCTTTCGGAGCAGCGTCTGGGAAGGTATTTTGTCATCACAATACAAGAGAAAAGCATCTATTTTGTCCTGTGGCAACTTTAGGTCCACTACAAAAAATTCGTCGTCGTACACATGTCGGAGCACTTCGCTCACCTTAAGCGGTGCCCTTTGTTGTCCGTTGACCTCCTGTGGCTTAAACAGCGCCTTAAAGATGTTTACGAAATTGAGTCCATCCTTCATACCCCGTGTTATTTGGGAATTGGCAATGTTTTCCACCTCGGTCCCCCTATCAATCCCATAATTGAACTCTTTAAAGTCCTCATTTTTTACCTGAAGGAACCTTTCTTGGTTTTCGGGGGTCACCACAACCTCGTCCAGTTCTTGTACTTTTTCGTCCACTTCGACCACCAAACGGTTGTTCGCCAAAATTTCGGGGGTAACGGTGACTACCTCCAATTGATAGTTTACCGCCGTAAACACCAACTGGTCACCCTCCTTAACCGCTATCATAAACTCTCCGTTATCGTCGGTAATGGTAGCTATACCGCTGGTGGAATTGATAACGTTCTCGTTAGGGACATTGGAACTCCTGTACAGCACCTTGCCCCTGAGCATTTGGCGCGAATCCTGTGCCATGGACCAGCCGGACACAAGCAAAGAGAACAATATCAAAAAAGCATTTTTCATTTCTACGTGTTTATTACAAGTTAAAGAAAACTTATGAAGATGATATAAAAAATTAAGCGGTTCTAAACTTTTGTTAATTCTGCATCATCGCGCATAGTTTAAATATACCAAAGTGGATTCCATTCACCCGTGAATTCCGTGTTTTGACGGTATTTATCAAAAAAATTAAAACATAAGTTTAGATTTGCTTTTTACGTTTGTAAAATCCTCAAATAACAAACACTGTGAAAACTTCAATTATCTACTTGATCACGGGCCTATTGGTGATCAACTCACTAAGCGCACAGGTAAAAATTGGCGACAGACCACAAAACCTGGATCCCGCCTCTGTACTGGAACTGGAAAGCACCTCCCGTGTTTTGGTCATTACCCGGGTAACCGATGTTCAAATGAACAACATTAGCCCGCTGCAAGGTGCCGTGGTGTACAATACCGACCAGGAGTGCCTGCATTATTACAACGGAACGGAGTGGATCAATATCTGCGAAGCACTGGACAACTCTTTTACAACCAGTACCCGAGCTGATTACTTTAGCACGGTCAATCCGGCACAATCCAAAGATAGCACGGTTGTCATCTCCCAAACCGAGAATGCCGATGGCAGTATCAATTATAATTATGAGGTAGGATTAATTAGGGGAGCCAATATTGTGAACACCACTATAAATGGTGACTCCAAACTCCAAAATGGCTCAGTCACAAGGACGAAATTTCAACCAGGAGAAAACCAAGGCGACTTAATGATTTGGAGAGGACAGGAATGGGCCTTGGTAAACGAATCTGAGTTAAATATTACTGAAAAGGACAGTATTGTAGGAAACGAATTCAACACCGTAAGTGCAATTGATGCTGGTATTTTCACTATCACTGATGGTGGAGGGGATTTGCAAACAAACTTTATTAGTGATGATGCCGATAATGATATCACCTCTGGTGGGGACGGAGCACTTTATTTTAACGAAACCCTCACAACGATCACCGACAACGGGGACGGAACATTGACCTATAACGACGAGGACGGAAACCCAACTAACATCGACCTTATCAGCAACGATGACGGCAACGATATAACCTTCGGAACCGACGGGGCACTGTTCCTCCAACAAGTGGCTGACAGCGTGGCCTTCGACACCTCTGTTTCAGGCTTCTCACAGACTACCGTACAAGGGGCCATCGACTCCCTGGCCACAAGCAATGCCGCCGACCTGGACATAGATTCCGAAAACGAACTTATCTCCACAAGCGATATAACGGAGGGAACCATAACCATTACCGAAGCAGGGACAGATTGGGACATCGACCTTATCAGCGACGATGACGGCAACGATATAACCTTCGGAACCGACGGGGCACTGTTCC